>NZ_JSWH01000086.1:0-2594 GCF_000803325.1 Chrysanthemum yellows phytoplasma | reverse complement strand
ATAATTAAAATGTAGTGAGTTATGCATTAATTATCTTTATATTTTATATTAAGAATTAATATTTGTTTTATCTTAATATTTGTTTCTTATAATTCTTAAATTAATTTATTAAGCACTAACTAAAGTTTTTAAAGCAGGATTTAATTTTTTTTCTAAATATTTACTTAACATATTAATAAATTGAATTAAAACTAAGTAAACAAAGGAAAGTATTACAAATGGAGCAACTAAATCTCCTGTAACATTCATAGCATCATTTGTAACAAATGACATATCAATTAATGCAATTAATACGAAGAAAGTACAAGCTTTAATATTAGTAACAAATTGTGCTACTACTAAAGGAACTGATTTTTTTAATGCTTGTGGGAAAGTAACATAATAGAAGGTTTGTTTTTTATTCAATCCTAAAGATTGAGCCGCTTCTACTTGTCCTTTATCTACAAATTTAGAACCTACTTGTTTAACACCTTTTACAAAAACATTATTTGTTCTAGAAAGAGTAGATTTATTTTTAACTGCTAATAGAACTAATGATAATAAGAATCCAAAAACAAAAACATAAACAGAAAGTAATAAAGAAGTATAAAAAGGTTTTTTATAAGTTGGTAAGTGATATTTAATTTTTCCCCATAAAGAATCGTCTCCTTTTTGAACAAAACCCTTTTCATTATAAACAGTTTCATCAAATACTACTTTTAATCTTTCATCTATTTTATTTTTTATTGCTTCCTTTTTGGATGTCAAATGTTCGTATTTTTGCACATCTGGAGAATCATTTTCTGTTGCAGTTTGTGCTCTTGTAGTTTTATTTAATTCAACAAATTCTTGTTCTTGTGCTGCGTTTCTTTGATTTTTTGTATTTAATTCTTCGTATTTCTTTTTAACTTTTTCTAAATGAGTTTTGTCTTGTTCGTCTAAACATTTTTCCAAAGTTTCTTTTTCTTTTTGGCTAGCTTCTAATTCTTGTTGTTTTGCATTTAATACTCTTCTTATTTTGGCTTCTTTAGTTTCATCAAAAAACGCAAATAGATACTTTTTCAAAAATTGATATTCTTGTTCTTCGTCTAATGTTCTTTCTTGGTTTTTATTTTTTTCTTCTGGTGTACTTGAAAATTTGTATGATTTTTTAACTTTTAATTTATCATAATTTGTTTTGAAAGTTTGTCTTTGTGTACCACCTTCTAAACATTTAGTTAAAGTATCAACAACTTTTTTCAGTTGTTTCAATTCATTAGGTAAATTTTTAAATCTTTGTTTTGATGCATCTTTTTGTAATGTATTATTAAGAGAAAACCAAGACCAAACTTTGAATAAAACTTCAAATTATTTTTCTTCATCATCATTTATTGAATTAAGACCTTTTAATTCAGCAAATTTAGTTTCTTGGTCCTTTGTTCTTTGTGATGCTAATCTTGGTTTTAATTTCCTAAGAGTTTCTAAAATCTTTTTAAGATCATATATTTTATCTTCTACTTTAAATGTTTTTGTACCATTATCTTCTTCTTTTTCTACTTCTTTTTTCTTAACATCTAAATCAAATAATTTTACTAAAGCATTATTAACTGCTTTTAGCATCTCTTTATCGCCTTTATGAACGGCAATACCTATCCCTTCAGGACTAGATAATAAAAGAGGATTATCAGTTTGAAGAGAAATATATTTTAAGTCTTTGTCACATTCTACATTACCACGAGCAATAACATCATCAATTACATAAATAACTTCTTTGCCTCGTTCTTTATTTTCTCTTACTGCTTGTAAATTAGGAGCTGCATTATCAGAACCAGTTGCATAATTAATTAAATTATCTCTATATTTAGGGCTTAATTGTGCTTTCATATTTCCTTGTTTAAATAATTCTTTATCAGTGGTATTTGTAGCCATCGCAATAAAATTAAATTTTTTTGTTTTTCCTTCTTCTGCTGCTTTATCTGCTAATTTTTCTAAATGTGCAAAAAGATCTTTATCTTGAACTTTAGAACCAGCTTCAAATTCTAAAAAATCAGGATTATCTTTTCTTACTATTAATGCATTCATAGGAACATTATAAACTACAATAAAATCCATTTTATCTCTTCTCTCAGGTATAATACTAAAACAAGCAGCAGCCATATCAGAATTTTTATATTCAATATCTCCCACTAATCCTGCAAAAGTATTAAGTCTTAAATCTAACTTTTTACCCATTTCTTTGGCAACGTCTTTCATCAATAAAACCTCAAACCCAGTTAAGCGTTCTCCTCCTGTAGAAACAACACTATTTTAAGCTGAAGCTTTTTCCGATCGTAGACAAATAGGACTCATCCCTGAAAAAGTAGATGCTCTTAGAACATTACCTTCTTGTTTGGTTTCACTAAACACTTGAACATGCAACCACCCCAAAACAACAAGCGAAACTCCTACTAATAAGTAATTTAGATAACGATATACTTTGTTTTTAGTAAATATGCATTTGTCTTGGCAAAAAATGCTTTTACTTGATTAAAATATTTTCTTAAGTCAATAAGTACAGTAAATTATCTCCTTTTTATATAATTTTATATATTTATTTTTTTAGTTATAATTTTTTTATAATTTTTATTTTGATAATG
>NZ_JSWH01000085.1:0-13164 GCF_000803325.1 Chrysanthemum yellows phytoplasma | reverse complement strand
CAATATTCAAGGGCACTTGGTAGTCTGAAACCGAAATTTACTAAGTTGGTTTTACGAGAAAAATCACCAAAATACATTCCTTTAATTTGGGGAATAGTTACATGAGATTCGTCAATAATGGTTAAAAATTCATTTCCAAAAAAATCAATTAAAGTTGATGGTGCCTCGCCTTTTTCTTTGAGTGCTAAATGTCTTGAATAATTTTCAACACCATTGCAATTGCCTATTTGTTCTAACATTTCTAAATCATGTAAAGTGCGCATTTTAATTTTTTGGGCTGCTAAAAGTTGGTTAGTTTTTTCAAAATGATTAATTTGTTCCTTTAATTCTTGGCGAATTCTTTTGATACCTTCTTGTAATTTTTGGGTATTTGTAGCATATAGACTAGCAGGAAAAAGAGTAATTAATTTAAGATTCGTAATTGCTTTGCCATTTAAAACATCAAAATTTTGAATATTTTCAATTTCATTGCCAAAAAAAATAATGCGGATACCAATTTCTTTGCTAGATGAGGCAATAATTTCTATAATGTCACCTCTTACTCGAAAAGTTCCTCTTTGAAAATTAATTTCATTTCTTTGATATTTTAATTCTATTAACTTGTTAATTAATGCTTGCCTTTCGTACTTATCTCCAATTTGTAAATGTAGTGTTGATTTTTGATAATCTTTAAGGTCGCCTACTCCATAAATGCACGAAACCGAAGCAACTACAATTACATCATCGCGGTTAAGTAATGAACCTGCGGCACTATGACGCAACTGATCAATTTCATCGTTGATTTTGGAGTCTTTTTCAATGTAAGTGTCGCTTGATGCTACATATGCTTCTGGTTGGTAGTAATCATAATAAGAAATAAAATATTCTACGCGATTGTTGGGAAACATGGCTTTTAATTCGTTGTAGAGTTGTCCTGCTAATGTTTTGTTGTGAGCAATAACCAAAGTTTTTTGTTGTAAATGTTGAATAATATTTGCAATGGTAAAAGTTTTTCCAGTGCCAGTAGCTCCCAAAAGAATTTGTTCTTGTAAACCTTGTTTAAAATTATTAACCAATTTTTGAATTGCTTGGGGTTGGTCGCCACTTGGTTTTAAAGAACTTTGCAATTTAAATAAATTTGTTAAACTCATTTGTTGCTCCTTGCGTTTGTTTTTTTATTTTGGTGATTTTTTGGTTTTTAATTTCAAAATATTTAGATGGTTGTTTTTCTGTGTTCCAAAATTTTTGTCCATGTTTTTATCAATATTTTTAATAAATGTCTATTTGCCCACTTTTATAAACTCTTTTTAATTAACAAAAACAACTTTTGATTAATTCCTATTTTTTGAAAATCTTGCAAAGTGGCTTTTTTGATGGCTTCTAAACTTTCAAAATGATTTAAGATGGCTTTTTTTCTAACAGCGCCAACTCCTTTTATATTTGATAAAGTAGTTTTATAATCTAGTTTTTTTTTGGTTTTGCGGTGAAAAGCAACAGTGAAACGATGGACTTCTTCGCTTAAACTTTTTAAAAAATAAAATAAATTAGGGCTTTGTTCCAACATTAATTTTTCTTGCAAAGTTACAAGATGAGTTAATTGATGTTTGTTATTTTTTTGCAATGCTCCTAAAGGAATTTCATAGCCTAGTTTCTTTAAAGTTTTTTGGCTTTGTCTTAACTGTCCTAAACTGCCATCAACCAAAATTAAATCTGGTGAATCATTTTTAACTTCCTTGTCTTTGTTATAACAACGTGTAAGTGTTTCTTCAAAAGCTTGATATTCGTTAGGAAATTTGCCTTTAATGTGAAAAGTTCGATAAAGTTTTTTGTCAAATTCAAAATGATTAAATACAATTCTTGCTGCCACAAAGGCTTGTCCAAATAGTTGAGAATTATCAAAAACATCAATTCTTTTAATATCTTTATTAAAAATAATTGCCAATTTGTCTAAGGATTCTTGGATTTTTTGGTCTTTGGATTGATAGATTAAATTATTGTTAGCTAAATCATTTTGGGTGTTTTTTAAGGCTAGCAAATAAAGTTTCTTTTTGTCTCCTTTATGAGCAATATTTACTTTGGTTTGCAAGATTTGTTCCAATAAAGTTTGGTTAGTTATCATTTGTTGCAAAATAGTTTCATCTTGGCTTTTGCCTGTAATAATTATGTCTGGTTTAAGGTTTTTTTGATAATAACAATTAAGATAAGTTAAAATGTTTTCCCACACAAAGCCCACATATGAAAAAACGCTATGATAAGAATCAACGATATTTCCTTGGCGCATTTTTAAAATTTGAATTGATATTTGGTCTTGATTAAATGCATAGGCAAAAATATCGCAATTTTTGAGTTTTTGATTGCTGATAAGTTGTTTTTTGGTAGTCTGTTTGATTGCATAGATAATATCTCGGTATTCTTGGGCTTTTTCATAAAACATTTTTTCGCTAGCTGTTTGCATTAAATGGTGTAATTTTTTTAAAATATCTTTGATATTTCCTTTTAAAAATTTAGTAATTGCCTCAATGTTGGGTTTATAATTAATTGTTTTTCCTGCGCAAGCACCGAGGCATTGATTGATGTGAAAATGAAGACACGGTTTTTTTGATGCTAACGGACATCTTCTTAAAGGATACAAAAGATGCAACAATTTTAAGGTTTCTTTGGTGTTTTTAAGATTGGGATAAGGACCAAAAATTATTTTTCCTGGAGGAATTTGTTTGAATCGCGAAATTTTTAATTGTGGGTGCTTTTCTTTAGTAATTTCAATATAAGGGTAAGTTTTGTCATCCAAAAGTTTGAAATTATATTTAGGAGTGTGTTTTTTGATTAAGTTAGCTTCCAAAATTAAGGCTTCTTGTTCGTTGTTAGTAATAATGTAGAAAAAATCTTGGGTTTCTTCAATTAGCATCGTTGTTTTTAAGTTGTTGCTTTTGGTAAAATAACTTTGGACGCGTTTTTTTAAATTTTTGGCTTTGCCAACATAAATGATAGTATCATTTTTGTTTTGGAAAAGATAACAACCAGGATTGGGCGGTAAAGTTTTTATTTTTTCTAAAAGAATTGACATTTTAAATTACTTCCGTTTATTGAATTGTTTTTTTGATTTTTTACCCAATTTAAGGGTTGTTTTATTTTCTGGTTTGGTTTTGGCGTTTTTTTTATTTTGCTTATTTTTATTTTGCTTCTTTTTTTATTTATTTTTAGTTTGTTTTCATTAACTTTATTATATCAAAATTACCATTCTTTTTTTGAAATGATTAAAAAAAATTGAATTATTTTTGATAATAAACTGATTTTTTCCAAACTAAAATAATAATTCATAAATAAATTGCAAAATAAGTTTATTTTTGATTTAGAATAGAAGTATAGTTTTAGATTATAAAATAGTAAAATGAAAAAATCAAAACTAAAAGACTTTAAAAACAACCAAATACCAACCAAATAAAGGAGAGTTCCAAAATGAATATACCCACCAAACCCAAAAGTATTCTTTCTATCCAATCTCATGTAGTATATGGCTATGTTGGAAATAAAGAAGCAGTTTATCCTTTGCAAAATATGAATTTCGATGTTTGGCCTATCAATACAGTTCAATTTTCCAATCATACAGGTTATCAAAAGTGGCAAGGACAAATTTTTAACAAACAAAATATAGTTGATTTGGTAGAAGGTCTTTTTGCTCTTGGAGTAGAAAAACAGTGTCAAGCTATTTTAACAGGATATATGGGATCTTTAGATATTTGCGAAGCTGTTTTGGAAATTGTTGCAAGATTTAAACGAACGAACCCTGATATTTTATATTTATGTGACCCTGTAATGGGCAATAACAGATGTTTTGTTAAGCCTGAAATAACTTCTTTTTTTAAAAATAATTTGCAAGCAGATATTATTACTCCTAATCAATTTGAAGCTGAATTTTTGTCTGGTATTAAAATAAATAATGTCTCGGATGCTATTAAAGTAGCAAAGCATTTCCATAATTTAGGAGTTAAAATTGTAATTATTACAGGTATTAATTTTCAAGATGAAAAATATTTTCAAGTGTTTGCATCAAATGCTACAAAAAAATATTTGGTGCAGGCTCACAACAAAGAAAAAAACATTGATATTGCAGGTACAGGAGATTTATTTGCTAGTCTTTTTTTGGGTTTTTATTTGAAATATGAAAGAAATATTAAAAATGCTTTGGCTCATGCTGTTTTTTATCTTAATAAAGTTGTTCAAAATACTTTGTTATCACAGCAAAAAGAATTGCAATGTTTATCTTTTTTATATAAACAAGTTAATTTAGCAAAATTGCCTCAAGTCATGGAAATTAACGATTAAATTATTGATTAAAAAAATGCCTTTTTAATAAAAAAGACCAACTTTTTAAGTCAGTCATAATGTTATTTTTGGAAATATTTTATTTTTTTATTATTTGAACGCAGTTATTTTTTACAACTTCAACTACATCCAAAAAGTAAAATCTTTGCAATCCATTCGAAAAGCTTTATTTTTGGGTTTTTCTTTTGATTTCCCAATAGCAACTAATAATACAGGCAAATATCGAACATCAATATTTAATCCTTCATTGATTTTTTTTGCGTTAAATCCTCCCATAGGGCAAACATCATAATCATATTTTTTAGCAGCTAACATCAATTGCAACGCTCCGATGCCGCCTTCTAAAAATAACTCATTTTGCAGTTTTACTTGGGAAATTTGTTTGTAATAATCATCAATTTTTGTAATTACTTGTAATTTGGTTGCATCAGATATTTTTTTTTGTAAAACTTCTTGTTGATAAATTTTTTCAGCTAAGGCACTTTTTTGAGCATCGCAACACAACAAAATCATAGTAGAACAAGTTTCTAATTGAGTTTTGTTGCCATATAAAAAAGGAGCTATTTTTTGTTTGCTCTTTTCGCCTTTAAAAACAAAAAAACGCCATGGTTGCAAATTAAAAGCAGAGGGCGCTTGGAAAACTGTAGCCAAAATTGCTTCTAAAATATCATTTGGTATTTCATGATTGGCGCAAAATTGGCGCACACTTTTAATTTTTAAAAAATCCATAAAAAGCTCCTAAGATTTTGTTAATTTCAATTTGATTATTATATTTAGTTAAAATAATTTTAATATTGCATCGTTTTAAAATTTTTTAAGTTAGTATTTGTAATTTTGGAAAGACAACAATTTAAACAGCAAAAAATTATTTTTTCAAAGTTTGCATTTGTGTTTCTTATTTTGTTTTTTGTTTTCAAAAAACTCCTCTAATCCAATTTATCCAAATTATCAAATATATTATAACATTTTTTATTATTAAAATACTAACTGTTTCATTTATTTAGACAACTTAATATTTTAATATAACATTTAAGACCAACTTAACTGAAACGCTCCAATAATTTGCCCCCAGTAAAGAATGAATAATTTTAGTCTAAAACTGTTTATGCAGTTTGGGGGGGGTTTTTGTTTATCTGACAATTTTATTTAATTTTGACAATCAAAAACCTCATTATATTAAAAGAAAAGTAAGGTTTGTGGTAAAATTATATAGTAAATTATTTATTTTATAAACGCATAATTATTAAATTTTTTATGAAACAAAAAAACTAAATTAACAACAAACACAACTAATAATTACAACAATAATCACAACTTAACAATTCATTAAATAAATGATAAAGTTTTGAAACAATAAATGAAATGAAGGTGCAAAATGGAAAACTTATCGTTTTTATTCTTATTCTTGTTTTTTTATATTTTGGGGTCAATTCCTACAGGCTTAGTTATTGGCAAATTGGTGCAACAAAAAGATTTACGCAACACAGGTTCTGGAAATATTGGAGCAACTAATGCTTTGAGAGTTTTAGGGAAAAAATGGGGAATATTAGTATTTTTGTTAGATTTTTGCAAAGGATTTGTGCCACTTACAATTTGTTTGCATTTCTCAAAATTTTGGCTAACAGAACCATCCACAAAAACTTTTTTACAACCAAACCCCACAATAAAAATCTCCCTTTTGGCAATATCTCCTATTTTAGGACACATGTTTTCTTTATTCAATAAATTCAAAGGCGGGAAGGCAATTGCAACTTCGGTAGGTATTATCACTGCTTTTAATCCTTTGATTGGTATTTCTGGTATCATTTTTTTTACTATTTTTTTAAGACTTTTTGGTTATGCTTCGTTAGCTTCAATTATTGCAAGCACTTTAGTTAATGTTTTTTTATGGCTAAATTATTTGTATTGTGGCAATTTTGGAACTTTGGGACCAATTAAAAACCAGATTCCAAAAACAGAATTATTTTACTTTTCGATCAATTTTGCTACCTTAATTATTATAGCTAAACATTATTCTAATATTTTGCGCCTTATTAATGGAACAGAAAATAAATTTAATTTCAAAAAAGAAAAATAAACAGCATCAACACAAAATATTTTAAAAAAACAAACCCCAAAACCAAAAACAACAATTAAAACCTCAAACTGAAAAATCCTAAATCAAAAACTCTCAACCCCAAAAACATTTTTATTTATAAAAAAGGTGCAAAGCAATGCAAAATTTTGATCTAATTAAACAAAAAATTAAATCCTTGGTAAAACAACTCACCAAAGCCAATTACCAATACTATAATCTAAGCAATCCCGATCTAAGCGACCAACAATACGATGCTTTACTCAAAGAACTAATCAATTTAGAAACCCGCTATCCCCAGTTCAAACTTCCTTATAGCCCCACTTTAAAAATTGGTGGTTTTGTAGAAAAAAAATTTAGCACCATTAAGCACAAAACTCCAATGATGTCTTTGGGAAATGTTTTTAATCTTGAAGAAATCAAAGCTTTTTATGACCGTATTGTCAAAAAAATTCCTACTTTTTCTTTGTTAACTGAATTAAAAATTGACGGCGTAGCGATAAGTTTAAAATATCAAAAAGGCATTTTAGTGCAAGCTTTAACAAGAGGAAACGGCATTTGGGGAGAAGACATTACCAAAAATGCCCAGACCATTAAAACCATTCCTTTAAGATTAAAAGAAGATCTCGATTTAGAAGTTAGGGGAGAAATTTATTTATCCCATCCCGCTTTTGAAAAACTCAACGCCCAAAGAAAACAAGAAAACAAACCCCTTTTTTCCAATCCCAGAAATGCTGCTTCAGGAACTTTAAGACAACTTAATTCAGCAATTGTGGCTCAAAGAAATTTGTCTATTTTTGTCTATGGCATTTCAGATCCTTATTTGACTAAACCTACCCAAAAAGAGACTTTGGTTTTTTTAACTGCTTTAGGATTTACCACAAATCCCCATTATTATTGCGTCTCTAATTTTGAAAATTTGCTTAGTGTAATTGAAAAATACAAAACCATTAAGGAACAACTTACCTACGATACTGATGGAATTGTCATTAAAATTAACGAGCTTGCCTTTCATTCTTTAATTGGTGCCACTGCCAAAGCTCCCAGATGGGCAACTGCTTACAAATTTGCAACTATTACAAGCCAAAGCATAGTTCAAAACATCATTTTTCAAGTGGGACGCACTGGTGTTATAACTCCAGTTTGCAAAATTATGCCTGTTATGGTAGATGGAAGTTTGGTCTCAAAAGTGGTTTTACATAATTATGACTACATTTGCAAAAAAGATATCAGAATAAAAGACCATGTCATAGTTCATAAAGCAGGCTCGGTTATTCCTGAAATTTTAGAAGTTATCAAAAGTAAAAGAACTGATTTGCAAAAACCCACTTTAATGATTGAAAAATGTCCTGCTTGTCAAACAATTTTAGAAAAACAACCAGGTGAAGTTGATTATTTTTGCCTCAACCCAAATTGTCGCGAGCAAAAAATCCAAAAACTCATTCATTTTGTATCCAAAAATGCTATGGATATCAACGTTTTAGGAGAACAGACCATCATTGCTTTTTTTGATAAAAACCTAATTGCCAAACCTTCTGACCTTTATTTATTAAAAAAACACAAGCATATTTTGCAAGAAATGCCAGGCTTTGGCGCTAAAAAAATTACTAACATTTTGGATGCTATCGAAGCAAGCAAGCAAAAAGGATTTGAAGATGTTTTATTTGCTTTGGGGATCAAACATATTGGCAAAAAAGTATCTCAAGTTTTGGCAAAACATTTTCAAACTATCGAAAACCTCCAACAAGCCACACCAGAATTAATTACTCAAATAAGAGAAATAGGAATCAAAATTGCCCAAAGCATCCAACAATACTTTTCCAATTCTTGTAATTTAGAAGAGGTTTCCAAACTCAAAACACTAGGAGTTTCTTTTCAAAGCACTAACCCCCAAAATCCAACTACCCAAACTATTTTTACCAACAAAAAAATTGTTTTAACAGGAACTCTCCAAAAATATTCCCGTCTTCAAATCCAACAAATCTTAGAACAAATGGGAGCAATTATAACTAACAGTTTATCTTTACAAAACAATTATTTAATAGTTGGCATCAATGCTGGTTCTAAACTAACCAAAGCCCAAAAACTCCAAATTCCTATTATCGAAGAAAAAGAATTACAACAAATTATAGAAAATAGCCAAATTAAATTATAAAAAATCACCGTTATTTTGCCTAAAACTCCTCACTGAACCCCAAACCCCCAAAACAAATAAAAAAATCCAAGAAGGTGCCAATGTCTTTTAACATTAAAATTAAAGAAGAAATTGCTTGTCAAAAATTCTTACCCATAGAAAATTTTTTTGAATTGACAGCTTTATTACATTTTGGCTGTGAATTAGAAAAAAACCACCAAAAAACTTTATTGTGGTTCCAAACCAAAAGTATCAAAATTGCTAGGCGTTTCCTTATTTTAATCAAAACTTTTTATCCTAATACCAACTCTTTTTTGATGACTAGCAAAGAATATAATTTACCACATTTAAAAAGCATTCATGTAGGAATTGAAAAAGACATTCCCTTAATTTTAGAAAAACATCATTTTTTTACTCAAACTCCAAGCGATTTTTTACCTTTGCTCAAAAGCCAAAAAGCCAAAAAAGCATTTTTAAGAGGTATTTTTTTATGCATAGGTTTTGTAAACGACCCCAAAAAAACTAATTATCATCTAGAATTTTTTCACAAAGACCGCCACAAAATTGAATTAATTAAAACTTTGATGCTTCATTTCAGCCTTAACGCCAAAAAAATTAATCACAAAAAAGGTTTTTTAGTTTATTTGAAAGAATCTCAAATGATTATTGATTTTTTAAGGTTAATCGGCGCTTTGGAAATAGTTTTTCAATACGAAAAAACAATAATTCAAAAAGACTTAAACCACATTATTAAATCCTCTATTAATTTTGAAATTTCAAATGAAAAAAAAATTCTTACTTCTGCCAATTTACAATTACAACAAATTAATTTGATTGAAAAACACTTTCAAACCCCAAATCTCAAACCCAAAAACACGAACTTAAAAATGAAAAATCCCAAAAATGAAAAATCCCAAAAACAACTTCCCAACCTTGAACATAAATTATTGCAAATTATGTTATTAAGAAAAGAAAACCCTGATGCAAGTTTACAAGAATTAACTCAAAAATATTACCACAAACACAAGCAACAAATCACTAAATCAGGACTAAATTATTATTTTCAAAAAATCAAAAAACTAGCTTGTGAAATTGAAACTCGCCAAATTTTGGCACCATCTAAGGAAAAAAATAAATATGGAAAATATCGGCATAGATTTAGTTGAAATTAAAAAAATTAAAAAAATAGGCAAAGACATTTTAGCAGCAAGGATTTTATCCTCAGAAGAACACCAAATTTATCAAATCATTCAAAATCCCCAAAGCCAACTTACCTTTTTAGCAGGAAGGTGGGCTTCTAAAGAAGCTCTTTTTAAAGCTTTTCAAACACCCCAAAAAATCGACCCTACTTGCCAAAACTATTGCAACTGGTCTATTCTTAACGACAAAAAAGGCGCTCCTTATGTGAAAAACAACACATGCACCACTTTTTTCAACCCCATTTTAATTTCTATCACTCACACCGATAATTACGCCTTAGCCCTTGTTATTGTAAAAAAGTTGCCACAAAGCACGTCATAATCAAATTCGTTTTATTTTTTTTGATTATCCTACAATTTTATTTATTTTGTCAAGTGTTTTTTAGGTATAATTAAAAGTGTATAGCAAAAATAAAATTAAATAAAAAAAACAAAGAAAAAATCCAAAGGAGTTAATAACAAAAATATGAAAGTTATCGTTGTTGGTTGTACTCATGCAGGAACTGCTGCAGTAAAAACAATTAAAAAAAACAATCCCCAAGCTGATGTTGTTGTATATGAAAGAAACGATAATATCTCTTTTCTTTCTTGTGGAATTGCCTTGTATGTTGGAGGAGTTATCAAAGACAGTCTAGGACTTTTTTATTCAAATCCTGATGAACTTGTAAGTATGGATGTTTGTACCAAACTTAAACATGAAGTATTAAAACTAAATTTTGACAAAAAAGAAGTTTTAGTTCAAAGTTTAGAAACTGGCAAACAGTTTAAAGACAACTACGATAAATTAGTAATTGCAACTGGTTCTTGGCCTGTTATTCCTCCTATTAAAGGAATTGATTGCAAAAATGTTTTAATGTCTAAAAACTTTGATCATGCCAAAGATATTATTAATTACAGCAAAAACGTTAATAAAATCACAATAGTAGGCGCTGGCTATATCGGAATTGAGTTAGCTGAAGCATTTGCGGTACAAAAAAAAGAAGTAGTTTTAGTAGACGCAGAAGATAGAATTATGTCTAAATATTTAGACAAAGAATTTACAGATGTAGCTCAAAAAACCTTAACTGACCACGGAGTTACACTAGCATTAGGACAAAAAATAGCAGGATTCGAAACTAAGGACGGCTTAGTGACTCATGTAAAAACTGATAAAAACACCTTTGAGACCGAAATGGTAATTATGTGTATCAGCTTTAAACCCAACACTCAATTATTTGCTCATCATCTCGAAACATCCTTTAATGGTGCTTTAGTTGTTAACGAATATATGCAAACTTCAGACCCTGATGTTTATGCTTGTGGCGATTGTGTTAACGTTTATTACAACCCTACCCAAGAAGTAAAATACATGCCTTTAGCAACTAATGCTATTAGAATGGGAACACTTGTAGGACTTAACATTGAAAAACCTTGCGTAAAATATTTAGGAACTCAAGGAACAAGTGGCATTAAAATTATTGATTTGAGTATTTCTTCAACAGGACTTACTGAAAATGTAGCCAAAGCTTTAGGTAAAAACTATGGTACTGTTACAATCAAAGATGCTAATAGACCTGAATTTATGCCTGATTATGATGCTGTAATGTTAAAGCTTGTTTTTGACAAAGAAACTCGTAAAATTTTGGGAGGACAAATTGTTTCTCGCGTTGATTTAACTGAAAAAATGAATACTTTAAGTGTTTGTATGCAAAACCAAATGACAGTAGAACAACTTGCTTTTGTTGACTTTTTCTTCCAACCCCATTTCAACAAACCTTGGGGATTACTCAATTTAGCAGGACTTAAGGCTTTAGAAGTTAAATCTCAATAACTATTTGCAAACTACCAAATGCGCGACAAAATAAATTAGATAAAAAAACACAAAAGACAAAAACACAATAAAACATTGTTTATTATAATTACAAACAGTGTTTTTTTATTCCATTTTATCACAATTAACCCCTCATTCCAACACTACCCCCCCAAAAAATCTTTTCATTAACCATTAAAGGAGCAAACAAATGAACTTTACTCTACTTTCTCTTCCTTATCAATATGATGCTTTAGAACCTTTTTTTGATACTCAAACTATGCAATTACATCATCTCAAACACCATCAAACATACATTAATAACCTTAATGATGCTCTCAAAAAACACCCTCAACTAAATTTATCTTTGGAACAAATGCTAACTGATTTATCGTTAGTACCACAAGATATTAGACAAACAGTTAGAAATAATGGTGGCGGACATTTTAATCATTCTTTTTTTTGGAACATTCTAAAAGTAAATAATGGCAATACTCCTCAAGGATTATTAAAAGAAATGATTGACTGCGAATTTGGTTCTATAGATTCTTTCAAAGACAAATTTGCTAATGCTGCTAAAACCATTTTTGGAAGCGGTTGGGCTTGGCTTGTATTAACTCCACAACAAAAACTTGCAATTACTTTTACTCCTAATCAAGATGTAGTTCTAAACCAAGGAACTCCTCTTTTGGGTCTAGATGTTTGGGAACATGCTTATTATTTAAGTTATCAAAATCGTAGAGTTGATTATATTGAAGCTTTTTTTAGTGTCTTAGACTGGGAAAAAGTACAAAATAACCTTACTCAAACATTAAAATAATTTACCATGAAACATCCTCAAAATAAAAAAGAATCACGGTTATTACGAATTGAAGTGATGAAATTATTATATCAATATGATTTTTACCAAAATAATTTGACTTTGTCACAAACAAATCCCAATCCCATTTTTACTTTTTTTCAAAAAATCATCACCAATCTTAAATTTATTGATGAAATCATCACAAAAAGTTTATATGATTATAAAATAAATCGCCTTAACAAAGTAGACAGAGCAATCATTCGCTTAGCTACTTATGAATTGTTAGAAACAAACATTTCTCATGCCATTATAATCGACGAGGCAATAGAACTTACCAAACAATTCTGCAATTTAAACGATGAAAAACAACATAAATTCAACAATAAATTATTAGATCAAATATATCAACAATTACAAATGTATAAAAAAACTTATTACCTAATTGAATTGAAAAACTACCCAAATAATAAATAATTTTTTAAAGACTTTTCTAATTGAAAGGTCTTTTTTTATTTTATTTGATAGCATACCTTAAATAATTATGAAAAATTTACAATAATTCTATACCAAAAAAATAAAAACAACAACAATAAAATAATTAACATCTCAGCAAAAACAAAACACCAATTTTAGATCGTTTTAAAAAAATTTTAAAATAACAAGTTTAGTAAAAATTCTTTTTTCTTTAGAAAGCATAATTAATGGCTCATTTTTATAATAATTTTTTTGATTTGATAACAGTAGCAAAAAACAAACTTGCCAAATTAAAAAAATATAGATATCCTCCTTAAATCTTTTTAATTACAGAAACATTCAAAAAACTTTAGCTTGAGCAGTTAAAAAAAATACAATAAAATAATTATT
>NZ_JSWH01000084.1:0-27964 GCF_000803325.1 Chrysanthemum yellows phytoplasma | reverse complement strand
GATGAACAAAAACAATATTTATTTAATAAATTATTATTTTAACTTACAAACCTTTTAATTAATACCTTTAAACCCCAGACTCTTTTTACAAAGGGTCTTTTTATTTGTCATTAAATAAATATATCATAACAAAACAATAAAACAACAAAATAAACAAATTACCTTGAATATTTCTAATAATTCATGTTATAATAAATTAAATTACTAAAAATTATATACTATTTATGCACAAAAACTTTTTACCAATTCTTCAATAAAAAAATCAAAATATGTAGAAAATAAGAGGCATTTTATAATAAAAATGTTATAATAAAGCTGTAAATGCAAACAATGGAGGCAAACATGTATCACATTCCAATAGGAATCTCAGGAAGACACACTCACCTATCACAAGAAACACTAGATATTTTATTCGGTCAAAAAAATTATCAACTCACTTTTTTCAAACCCCTCAAACAAACAGGACAATTTGCAGCCCAAGAAAAAATTGATGTTATGAGTCCATCAGGAAAAATTCTTCCACAAGTTCGGATTTTAGGACCCACAAGACCTTTTGACCAAGTAGAAATTAGTCAAAGCGATGCTTTAAGACACGGATTTACAGCTCCTGTTAGATCTTCAGGCGATATTAAAGGTTCAGGCAAAGCCACTTTAATAGGTCTCAAAGGTCAAGTAGACATTGAAGAAGGTGTTATTATTGCCAACAGACATATTCATTTATCTACCCAAGATGCAAAAAATTTTGGCATTACTGACAAACAAATGGTAAGTATTGAAATTGAAGGCACTAAACCTGGCATCTTAAAACAAGTTTTGTGCAGAGTACACCACGATTTTAAACTTGAATGCCACTTAGATACCGATGACGGCAGTGCTTTTTTACTTAAAAATGGCGATACTGTTAAATTACTGAAATAAATCATTAAAAAATAAAAAAATAAATAATTTTGTCAACTTAAATTCTTGCGTTATAAGGATCTTGCAACTCACCCCAAAGACCTTATAACCTATATTTATTTTCAATCCTTAGCAAAACTAACAATATAACTAACAATTATTTTATTTTTTTATTGAGCGAAAGACATAAATTTCCTTTCATTTGTGTCTTTCGCTCAATAAAAACTCTTCTTAAAAACGCAAACAACAAGAAGGAGGTAAAACGGATAAGGATAAAAATTACAAAAACCCAATAAACTTAATTAAAAATTATCCTCAATAAAATCAATGCAAACAACCAATCCATCTTTTAAAAAGTTTCTCAGATCTGAAGTTTTTCGTGACCCTATCTACGGTTATATTTATCTGGAATACGAATTGATTGAAAAATTAATTGATACTTCCGTTTTCCAAAGATTAAGACGTATAAAACAATTAAGCGGCGCTAACATCGTCTTTCATGGAGCAGAACATTCTCGTTTTACACACAGTTTAGGTGTTTATGAACTTGCAAGACGGTTTTTAAAAATCACAAATATTAAAAAACACTTTTCTGAAACCCAAAAATTAATTTTACTAGTATCTTCTTTGTTACATGATATTGGACACGGTGCTTATTCTCATTCTTTTGAAACCTTATTTGACGTAAACCACGAAACGCAAAGTGCACGAATCATCAAAAATAACAAAGAAATTGGAGCTTTATTAGACCAAATAAGCCCTGATTTCAAAAACGATGTAGCTAGTGTGATTGAAAAAACAAAGAAATTTCCCTTAATAGAACAAATTTTAACTAGTCAAATTGATATTGACAGACTAGATTATTTAGAACGAGATTCTTATTTTACAGGTGCCACTTATGGGCATATCGATTTAGAACGTTTAATGCGTAGCATGATAATTGAGCCTCATCCTAGCAAAAATAACGAAAAATGTATTGCCTTTAGACAAAGTGGTGTTTTTGCTATTGAAAATTATTTAATTAACCGCTATCATATGTTCTGGCAAGTTTATTATCATCCCAAAGTAAGAGCTTATAGCACTATTTTAGAAAAAATTTGTAAACGTTTATGTGATTTATTACAAAATAACTATCCTGTAGACCCATACATCCAACCTTTTTACAATTTTGTAAACAATCAAACTGACCTAGACAAATACTTAGCAATTGATGATTATTATATGAACGGTTTAATCCTACATCTTAAAAATAGTAAGGATACCATTTTAAAAAATTTATGTAATGATTTTCTCAATAGAAGTATTTGGCACATTTTAGATGATAACGACCAAAACCAAGAACAAATTGCACACATTAAGCAAAAATATCACAGCCAAAACCGCGATTATATTAAATATTATACTTCAAGTAATGCTGCTTTTCAAAATGCTTATTCCGAAAGTAAGCCTAAATTTGAAACCAAAATTTTAATTAAATCTAAGGGAGGACTCAAAAGTCTGAAAGAAGAATCCCCCATTATTAAAAGTTTAATCAAAAGTAGTCCTAAACAAGATAATAAATTTTTTTATCGCCCTTTATAAATCCAAAACTTCCCCTATAAACCCCTCCCAAACAACTTCCCCAATTCTCAACTAACAACAAATCCCAAAAGCCAACATCCATATCAATTTTATTTAAGGAAATCAAATGCATCATACAACCAAAAAAAAATACAGTCAAAATTTTTTAACAGATGTTAATTTATTAAACAAAATTGTAACTAAGGCTTCCATCACAGACAAAAATGTTTTAGAAATTGGACCTGGCAAAGGTGCTTTAACCAAAATTATTGTCCCTCAAGCTAAACATGTTTTAGCCTATGAAATTGATGCTACTCTCAAACCTTTTTTAAATTTTGAAAATCATAACAATGTTAATATCATTTATGATGATTTTTTAAAAAGAGATTTATTAAAAGATTTTGATCATTATTTTAGTCCTAACTCTCAATTAAGTTTAATTGGTAACTTACCTTATTATATTACCTCACCTATTATTTTTAAAATTATTGACACTCCCCAAATTAATGATGCTACTATTATGATTCAAAAAGAAGTAGGAATGCGTTTACTGGCTCAACCCAATAACAAAAATTATAACGCTTTATCTGTAATTATTCAATTTCTATTTAGTATTGAAAAAATCCAAGAAGTTAAAAGACATATGTTTTTTCCTGCACCCAAAGTAGACAGTATTGTTATTAAACTTACTAAAAATAACAACATTTGCCCTACTTTATTGCAACAATTTATCAAGTTTGTAAAAGCTTCCTTTAAACAAAAAAGAAAAACTTTACTCAACAACTTATCTTGTCAATTTTTGTTATCCAAAGAAAACATTATTCCTTTTTTCTTACAACATCACATCCCTTTACAAATTAGAGCCGAACAGGTAACTTTAGAAAATTTTCAAAAATTAACTGTTAAATGGTTTATTTTTTTTAATATGTCATAAAATAATAAAACTTTTCATATTGAAAATAAATCACAAAGCTCATTAGGAAATGATTTTCCCTTTTTCCGATATTAAACATCAATATCAAAAAATTAAATATTAATCTTTTTTTAAATAAAAAAACCATTAAAATATTAACTGCATCCAATTATTATTTATATTTTATTTGTAATTTTTAATTTGTATCATTACACAAACCATAAATAATTCATAATAAATAACGAATAATAATTTAGCATTTAATATAAAATGAAGCAAAACTGGAGGCTTAAGAAATGAAAGTTACCGATGTAAAAATTAGAAAAATCAACGGTGAAAGTAGATTAAGAGGAGTTTCTTCAATCACTTTTGAAAACCAATTTGTAGTTAATGACATCAGAATTATAGAAGGAGAAAGAGGTATATTTATTGCTATGCCAAGTAGAAAAACTTCCAAAGGCAACTTTAGAGATATCGCTCATCCCATCAATTCAGAAACCCGTCAACTAATTGAAAATTGCATCAAAAACAAATACCAAGATTTGCTAGATAACCCTCCACAAGAAGAAGATTTTTCTCAAAATTCTGAAAATTAATAATTATTAACTTTAAAAAATTCCAGATTTTTTTGGAATTTTTTTTACATGTTTTGAATTCAAAACGCCATTTTATTAAAAAAATTTTGCAAATGCGAAACTAAAAACCCAAAACTAACAAACAACTCATCCATTAACACTTTTTCCAAACATACTTTACATTACTAAAATATTTACAATTATATTTATCCAAAAAAATTAAGCAAAGAGGTACAAAAATTTGTCTTGTTGCAGCAATTCTTCATCCATCCACAATCACGAACACAACGATAAAAAACCATTAATTTGTTTTGTTATAGGAACATTTTTATATAGTTTATTTGCTCTATATTTGCATTCTCACAATTGCACAAACACACTAGTATTAGTTCTTGTTTCTTTGTCACTTTTGTTTTTAATCGGCTATCATGTTATTTTAGAAGGCTTTATAGAAACTTGGCAAGATACTTGCAAATTTAAAAAATTCACTCCCAACATTCATATTTTAATGACTTTAGCGGCTTTGGGAGCTTTATATTTGAAAAACTACAACGACGGCATTTTATTAATTGTCATATTTTCAGGAGCTTCTTTTTTAGAAGAATACGTTGAGGCAAAAAGTCAAAAAGAAATCAAAAATCTCTTAAAGCTTCAAGTAGCAGAAGCAAGATTACAAAAAGAAGACGGCAGTACTGAAATTATTCCTTCCAAACTACTCAAAATCAATGATTTAGTCTTAATTTTACCAGGCGACCAAATCCCTACTGACGGCGTCATTGTTTCGGGCAATCCCAACATTAACGAAGCTAACATTACAGGCGAAGGCATTCCTTGTGACAAACAACCAGGCGATTTTGTCTACGGCAGCACCATTAACGGCAGCAACCATTTTGTTATGCGTGTCACAGCTACTAACGAAAAGACTGTTTTTGCCCAAATTGTAAGATTAGTAAGCCAAACCCAAAACAATATTTCCAAAACTGCTACTTTAATTAAAAAAATAGAACCAATTTATGTAAAAACCGTTATGGCAACAGTTGTTGTTGTCCTTGGTCTTGCAGGAATACTACATTTTACTGGACCAAGTAATCCCAATTTCGAATTTAGCACTTGGCTACACAAAACAATGATTTTTTTAACTGTATCATCTCCATGTGCCCTAGCTGCAGCTGACATTCCTTCCACTCTTGCAGCTATTTCTAACCTCACTAAAAAAGGGATTTTATTCAAAAACGGCAGATCTTTGGAAAAAATGGCAGATATCAAAGCTTTTTCATGCGACAAAACAGGCACCCTTACCGAAGGCAAACCTCAAGTAACTGATGTTTATGTAGCCCCCGAAATCTCTGAAGAAAAGTATCACAAATATTTAGATATATTATTAGGGATGGAACAAAAATCCAACCATCCTTTAGCACTAGCTATTAAAAACCATTTCCACCACAAATCTCACCTCCAAATGGAAATTACTAGCTCAGTTGGCATCGGCCTTGAAACTTTTTATCAAAACAATCATTATAAAATTGCCAAAGCTACTGCTTTTACCCAAACTCCAATCTGTGCATCTTTACAAGCCCAAACGCAAAAATTTTTATCCGAAGGCAAAACCATCGTTTATTTTAGTTGTAATAATCACATTGTTATGGCTTTAGCTCTTTTGGATAAATTACGTCCTCAAGCTCATCATTTAATGCAATACTTCAACCATAAAAACATCTATACTGCAGTAATTACAGGAGATACCCAACAAATCGCTTACATCTTACAAAAAAAACTTCATCTCAAAGCAGCTTGGGGAGATATTCTACCTGCCTATAAACTAGAAAAAGTTCAAGAACTACAAAAAGAAAAAGGCACTACAGTAATGGTAGGTGATGGTGTCAATGATGCTCCTGCCCTTACAGCTGCTGATGTAGGAATTGCGATGCAAAACGGTGCTGATGTGGCAATGGATGTAGCAGATGCAGTTTTAATGCAAAACGATTTATCAAAAATTATCTATACTCACCAAGTAGCTGTCAAATTACGCAAAATCATTTGGCAAAATATTATTTTTGCTATGTTAGTAGTTTGTATCTTGAATCTTTGTAATCTTTTTGGAGACATGAATTTACCTTGGGCAGTCACTTGCCATGAAGGAAGCACACTTTTAGTTATTTTCAATGGATTAAGACTTTTACAAAGTCCCAAAAACCCCAAACTAAAAGACAAAAAGAAAAACACAAAATCTTTTAATAAATAATTTACTTTATTAACCTCATTATAAAAGACAGCACAAAGACAAAAAAACCACCCTTTTAGGGTGGTTTTTTATTTACATATTGAGATTCAAAACATAATTTAAAAGAGTGTTAAATTTGGAAGTATTTTATTTGAGTATAATAAAATCTCTTATTATTAAATAATTATCAATATAAAAGTTATTACAATATATAAAATATTTAATCTTGTTCAAATGTTTTATCACGTTTTAATTTAAGATAAAAAGTTGCAAAAATTAATAATGTAATGATAAAACAAATAAAATTACTAAGAAAAATACTCAAACCTACTCCCATTACACCTTGATTTAAAAAGTGTTTGGAAAAAAGAACAATAAAAAAGATACGAATTAAAGTTCTTAAAAAATTCAGATAAACCGAAGGTCCTACGCGTTTAAAAGCTAATAAAAAATTAAACATAATAATAGAACCACACGATAACCATAAGCTAGTAGTTTCAAAAAATAATAATGTACGGAAAGCATCTTGTTCCAAACTAGGAATCTTTTCCCAAGGACTATCATGAAATAATGGCAAAATTAACTTATAACCAAAAATATTAATCAAAGAACCTATTAAAGCCAAAATACACATACAAAAAATAATTTTTTTGAATGCTTCAAAGACTCTATTAAGATTGTTATGACCTAAATTTTGAGATATAATAGCATTTTGGGAATCAGAAAAAGAGTTAAGTGCATTATAAAAGACATTATTAATAGTTACTGCTAAGGCTAAATTAGCTCCAATTTGGGAACTACTAATTCCTTGAGGATCACCGTACCATTCTTTAACAATGATACTTACAATTAATTTGCCAACACTATAAATACTAATACTAGCACAAACAGGAATAGCTAATTTAGAAAGTTTTTTCAAAAATTCTTTATCAAAACTGATTTTGGATAAAATAATACGGAAGGGATTTTTGCTGTCAAAAAATAAAAACCACAAAGCAAATAAAGTAACAATTCCGTTAGAAATCAAAGTAGCCAAAGCCAAAGAAACCATGGAAGAATTCCAATAATGAAAAAGAACAAAAGAAAAAATAATTTTAGCAGAAGCGTTTAAAATATTTAAAAAAAGAGCAATTTTGTTATTACCTTTGGCACGCTCCAAACTTAAAAAAACTGTATTTATAATGATACAAACAAGCGACAATATAATAAGATTATAATATTTAATACCTTCATTGTTTTCAATTGCATTTTGACTAATTTTTAAAATATTAGTTGCAATGAAACTTTTAAAAACAAAAATGCATAAAAAGACCAAAATAAAGCCAGTTAAAATGGAAAGAACAAACGTTTTTGCCAAATAAAGGTGCATTTTATTAATATTATTTTGTCCATAAGCACGCCCTACTAAAATAACTCCTCCTGTGGCAATAGAAATACCAAAAGGAACAAGAATACCTTTAAATATATGTACGCGACTTACAAAGGTAAGTTGATTATCTGAAATTTGATTTCTTTTTAAAATAAAAAGATCAATAGCATCTGATGCATTTTGAAAAATCCAATAAATAATGATAGGAAAGGTAAAATAAAAAATTACTTTCCATAAGTTTCCTTCTAATAAAAATTTTCTATTTCTTTTTTCATTAATTAAAATTTGTGTTGTTGCTTTTGTTTTAACCACAAAAAACCTCCATCTAATGTTTTGGTTGGGTCCAACAACTTGAAAATATGTGTAAATAAAAGCTATAACACATATTATATTTTATCAAAATTAGAGGGGTTTTGGGAGGCAAAAGGTGATATTTAGAGGAGGCGCGCTAACTATTTCATTTATTTAGATAACTAACCATTTTTGACAGCTACCCTCAGTTTAGCAGAAATACTACGCGAATTATTTTGCATTTCTTCCTCACTTGGCAAAAAAGCTTTTTTAGTAATAATACTTAAAGGAGTTTGGGGCATAATTATAATAGGCAATTTTTTAGGCAAAACAAAAGTACTATGTTTTTTAAAAAAATGTTTAACAATTCGGTCTTCTAACGAATGAAAACTAATAACTACTATCCTGGCATTGGGTTTTAACAAATCAAGACTTTGTTCCAAGGCTTGTTTTAAAGATTCTAATTCTTGGTTAACTTCGATACGCAATGCTTGAAATATTTTTTTAGCACTATGTCCTTTTTGGCGATTGCAAAATCGATCAGTGATGGCAACCAAATCATAAGATGTGCACAAAGGTCTTTGTTTAATAATTTCTAAGGCAACCAAAACAGCATTTTTAACTTCACCATAAACCTTAAAAATATTTTTTAATTGTACAAAGGAGTAATTATTTAAAATATATTGTGCAGTAATTGTTTGATTAACATTCATTCTCATATCTAAAGGAGTGTTGTGCAAATAACTAAATCCTCTTTGGGGATTGTCAATTTGACAAGAAGATAGCCCTAAATCAAATAAAATACCATCTAATTGAAAAACATTTCGTTGTGCTAATTGGGTTTTTAAATGCGAAAAGTTGCTATGAATTATTTCAATTGGCAAATGTGGGGGCAAGATTTTTTTAGCGTTTGTGCAAGCTTCTACATCTTGGTCAAAAGAATATAAAAACCCTTGTTGCAAAAGATTTGCAATTTCTATAGTATGCCCACATTGTCCTAAAGTGGCATCTACATAAATACCTTCGGGCTTTATTTTTAAAAAATCTATGGCTTCTTGTTTGAGAACTGAAATGTGGTTAAAATGTGTTTTATTCATGGATTTTACCTCGCTTGAAAAGTTAAAAAATGTGATTAAAAATAATAAATGGTGGAAAAATAAAAGGAAGGTGAGATGAATTGCAATTATAAAAAAAATAGTTAAATTACACAATATTATTTGTAATTTAACTTATTTTATCAATTGTGAAATGGTACCTAAATATTAATTACTTAAAGACAAATTTAACTTTATCATTAATAATTTCTTCCAAAGCTTTACCAACTACTTTATTACACACAAGTTCAGGCAATTCTTTTTTTTGAGCTTCTATCACATGAGCAGTTTTGCTTGCAATATGAACTAATTTGTATTTGGAATTAATTTGATCCAACAATTTATCAATCGAAGGATAGATCAAACCTTCCTTATTGTATTTTTTTTTATTTGGTTTACTATTGTTCTGCATAACCATTATCCTCCAATATTTTTAAATAATTACGAATACTGCGTTTCGTTTTGGCATGTTCTGCTCTAATAATTGCAATAATACGGTCAGCAGCATTAGCCACTTCATCATTTACTACAATATAATCGTATTTGTGAGCTAAGTGAAACTCGTTATTGGCTTTGGCAATTCGTTTTGCAATATTTGCTTCTTGTTCAGTGCCTCGTTTTTTTAAACGATCGTAGAGAGCTTTTTTTTCAGGCGGAACCAAAAAAATAAAAACTGTGTTTGGCATACGCTTTTTTCTTAAATGAGTGGCTCCTTCAACTTCAATTTCTAAAAACACTTCTTTTCCTTGTTTTAAAAAATCTTGAATTTGCTTTTTAGGAGTTCCATAATAATGATCAATAAATTTAGCCCATTCTAAAAAACAATTATTTTCAATCCCTTTTTCAAATTCTTCTTTAGTTAGAAAATGGTAATCTTGACCGTCTTGTTCACCTGGTCGCGGTTTTCTGGTAGTAGCAGAAACAGAATACACAAAATTATGATTAGTCATTTCAAACAAAGCTTTTCTCACAGTGGCTTTGCCAACTCCTGAAGGTCCTGAAAGAACTATTAAAAGTCCTTTTTTATTTAATTTCATGTTAACTTACCTTTTTTATTAAATTTTGTGAAAGTGCTTAATAATATTAGTTGTGCTTAAATAATTTTAAAAATTGAAGATTAAAATTAAAAGTGGTTTTGATTAAAATAAACAATTGCCACCAAAAATTAATATTGATGTTAATATTGATTAATTAACAATAATATTTAATAATTTATTGGGAATATAAATCATATTTTGAATGTTTTTATGGCATACAAACTTATTAACTTTTGCATCTTGCAAAGCTAGAGTTTTAATTTGTTCTGAAGACAAATCACAAGGAAGTTCCAAAACAGCTCTTAATTTACTATTTACTTGAACAATAATTTTTACTTGCAGTTGTTCTAAATGAGTTTTATCATGCAAAGGCCAAGTTAAAGCAACTAGTTGGTTGTTATTTTTCAAAATAGTTTGATTAATTTCTTCTGTCAAGTGAGGAGCAATCGGATTTAATAGTTGCAAAAAGGTCTGTGCTTGTTTTTTGCCTATTTTTTGATGTTTATAAACTTGATTGACAAAAATCATTAATTGACTAATAACTTTATTGAATTTCAATTTTTCATAATCTTGGGTTGTTTGAAAAATGGTTTGATGATAAATAGCGTTTAGAGAAGTTTCAAAATCATTTGGCATTGCAAAAGAAAACATTTGATAAACTCTATTTAAAAAACGTTGTATTCCTTTGAAACCTTTTTCACACCAACTTTTAATATCTTCTAACGGACCCATAAACATGATATAAATTCGCAGTACATCAGCGCCGTAGCGTGCAAGCATTAAAGAAGAACTTACGCCGTTGCCTTTGGATTTAGACATTTTAGTGTGATCATTTCCCAAAATAATACCTTGATTAACTAATTTTTGAAAAGGTTCTTTGGTAGAAACTAAACCCAGATCGTATAAAAACTTATGCCAAAAACGTGCATAAAGTAAATGACCAACAGCGTGTTCTGTTCCTCCAATGTATAAGTCTACTGGCAAATAATAGTCAAGTAGTTCTTTTGCTTTGGTGGTATTTAATGGGATTAGACCCAAATAATTTTTCAAAATATAGCCAATATAGTACCAAGAACTACCTGCAAGTTGTGGCATAGTGTTAGAATCTCTGCGATATTTTTTGCCATCTTTTTCAAAATATAGCCAAAAATGGGCTTTGGAGAGAGGTGATTCGCCTGTGCCTGATGGTTTGATTTGTTCCAAAAAAGGAAGTTCTATGGGCAAGTTTGCGTCGCTATCAGTATAAATTTTATTGTTGGTGTCATCATAATAAATGGGGAAGGGTTCTGCCCAATATCGTTGGCGCGAAAAGACCCAATCACGCAATTTATAAGTATAATGAGAGTACCCTTGATTATTTTTTTCTAAAAATTGCAACATTTTAGTTTTGGCTTGTTCGTTATTAAGACCATTTAAAAAATCACTATTGATGTGGATGCCTTCTCCCGTATAAGCTTCAGTTAAGGGAGGGTTGGTTTGGTTGGCGGTAGGATTTTCCAAATCAGAAGACGGGGGAGTTATAACTTGAATCATTTTTAGACCATGTTTTTGAGCAAACTCAAAATCTCTTTGATCATGACAAGGAACAGACATTAAAGCACCTGTGCCATAATGAGGAAGGACATAATCAGCAATCCAGATAGGAATTTTGGTGTTATTGCAAGGATTAATTGCAAAACTACCCGTAAAAACACCTGTTTTGTCTTTATTGATGTCTCTTTCTAAGTCTTTTTTTTGTTTGGTTAATTCCAAATAATTGTTAACTGCTTGTTGGTATTCGGGTTTGGTGAGTTGTAAGGCTAATTCGTGTTCGGGCGCTATTACTAAAAAAGTTACACCAAAAAGAGTATCAGGGCGAGTGGTGAAAGTTTTTAAAGTTATTTTTTGATCAGAAACTGGAAAAGAGACGATTGCACCTTGATTTTTGCCAATCCAATTAGCTTGCATTTCTTTCACATTTAAAGGCCAATTAACTAAATTAAGGTCGTCTAAAAGTCTGTCTGCATATTGAGTTATTTTTAAAACCCATTGTTTCATCTTTTTTTTAACAACTGGATGATTGCCTCTTTCAGAAAACATCCCTTTTTCATTAGAAATTACTTCTTCATTAGCAAGCACTGTTCCTAAATTAGGGCAAAAATTTACTTCTGTATTTTTGAGAACTGCTAGTCCTTTTTCGTAAAGTTTTTTAAAAATCCATTGAGTCCAGGAATAAAAATAAGGATCTGAGGTGGCAAGTTCTCTATCCCAATCAACACTTTTACCAATACTTTGAATTTGTTTTTTAAAATTATTGATGTTTTCATAAGTAAAAGTGCGGGGGGGTTTGCCTGTTTGCAAAGCATATTGTTCGGCAGGCAGCCCAAATGAATCCCAACCAAAAGGATGCAAAACATTAAAACCTTGCATGCGTTTGAACCTACTCATAATATCGCTTGCAGTATAACCTTCAATATGGCCTACATGAAGCCCTTCAGAAGAAGGATAAGGAAACATATCAAGACAATAAAATTTCTTTTGTGAAAAGTTATCTTGAGTTTTGAACACCTTATTTTGTTGCCAATAAAGTTGCCATTTATGTTCTATTTGTTTAAAATCATAAATTAATTTTGTCATACTCGAAAGCCTTCTATATTTGTTTTAACTTTTATAATGTGTTATAATGTGGGAATAAATTTAAATTAATTGTGAAAATGATTGAAAAAGAAAATTAGTTAGTTTAAGGGGTGTTTTTGGTGATGTAAAAAACGATATCTTGAACGGTTTTAAAATTTTGTAAAGTTGCATCACTAATGTTGATTTGAAATGTTTTTTCTACTTCCATAACTAGTTCTAAAGCGTCTAGCGAATCAAGTCCTAAATCTTCTTTAAAACGAGTGTCTAAAGTAATTGTAGAAGCGTCTAAAGATAATTGGGTGGCAATTAAAGCTTTAATTTTTTCAAAAACCATTTTTTTATTTCTCCTTCAAAAAAGCAATAATTGCTTAATAATATTATACTAAAAAAATCTTTTTTTAATTGTTGCATTTGCCAAAATAAAAACAAAAGTAAATTATTTGCTTGTGGGTTGGTGTGTAAGTTTGCAAAATAAGGTGGTCTGAAATGGAGTTATTTTGATTGTAAGTTATAAAAAGGTGCCTATTTACAAGAAACAAACTAAAATATTTTATTCAAATAATTTAGTTTGCCAATGAGAAATTATTTAATTTTGGAAGTGTTTTTATTGAAATAAAATTTCGTTAACTTTTTTTTCGTCTAATTGATTTACTAACAAAGTTAAAAGTTTAACAGTGTTTATGATGTCTTGTTTGTGAACTACAGAAGTGTGGGAATGAATGTAGCGTACAGGAACGCCAAAAGATAAGGAAGCGGCTCCTTCGCGCACTAAATGCATAGTTGCAGCATCAGTTCTACCACCACTGCCACTTATTTCTTGCACAGGGATATTGTTTTGGGCAGCGATTTTAAGGACAAAATTACGCAATCCTTTGTGAGCGACTAAGCCCCCATCATAAACTAAAACTTGAGGACCTTTTCCTAGAGTGTGCCCTTCTTTTTCGCCCCCTGGAACATCATTTCCAATACCAGTATCAACAGCAATAGCAATTTGAGGGTGTACTTTGTGAGCACTGGTTTGAGCTCCGCGTAGTCCTACTTCTTCTTGGGTAGTAAAAACACCAAAAAATTGATTGGTAGTAGGATTGACATTTTCTAAAACTTGCATCACAATTGCAACTCCCACGCGATTATCTAAGGCTTTTGCAAGGAGATAATCAGAATTACCAAGCGTGCTGAATTCTATATAAGGAGTTACCATATCACCAACGCGAACGCCTAATTTTAAGGCTTCTTCTTTGTTGGCAACTCCAATATCTAAATACATAGAAGAAGTGTTGATAACTTGATTGCGCTCTTGAAAAGACATTACATGCGGAGGTTTGCAACCAGTAACTGCTTTAAGAACACCTTTATCGGTGTGAATTTGCCAAACTTGAGCAAGCATCACTTGAGAAAACCAACCACCAAGAGTTTGGAATTTGATAAAACCTTCTGGAGTAATTTGCTTAACTATTAAGCCTATTTCATCCAAATGTCCTGCAAACATAATGCGAGGTCCTGTTTTTCCTTTACAAGCAATCACAGAGCCTAAATTATCATATTCGATGGAGTCTACTTGGTTTTTGATTTTGTCAACTACATAATTAGCAACTGCTTTTTCTTGACCTGGAATACCATTTAACATTGTTAAATCTTTTAATAAAGAAACTAAATCACTCATTTTCATTCTCCTTTTTGGTTTCGTGTAAACTAGCGGTTTGGAATTGTTTAATTCCTGTAAATGTAAGATAAATACTGTGCATTAAAGATAAAACAGCAAATGATTTTAAAATGATATCTTTTAAGTTTTCAAATAAATTGCTACCTAATCCGAAACAACCAAATCCAAACATTAAAAGATATAAAATGAAAAATGAAAAGTTTTGTTTCTTGAAATAATTAATATTTAAATTGATGAAGCTGTGAAGAACAAACATCAATGATAAACAATAGTTAAAAGTTAAAAGTTTACCAACTAAAGGGTTTTTGGTTTTTAAATCATCAATATTTAAAAAACCTAATCCTGGTAACAAAAAGGCAGTAACAATGACAAAAACAAAGACAAAAGCTTCTAGGGCAAAGAAAAAACGAAGCTTGGATAAAGTTTTTTTGTATTTTTTAAAAACTACTAAATAAGTAAATAGCGATAAAAGGACACCTAAGAAAAATAATCCTAGTTGGAATTTCAGACTTCCAAGTTGGAAAGTTTGGTCAAAAAAACAACATCCAGCTACCAAAAGGAAAAAAGTTGCCAATAATAAAGAGTAAAATCCTTGTAAACGTTTTTGTTTCATTTGATTCATTATATTATATAACTCCTATTTTATTTTTTCTAATTATTGTAAAATGAAAAAATTAAAAAATAATTATTCATGAAAAAACATACAAATCAAGTTTAAAATTAAAAAATGAAAAATCATGAAAATACGTATTTTGAAATTTTTAAATTATTTTTTTAGCAAGAGCTTTTTTTAAAGCTGTAAGAATTTCGGCTTTTTTAAGTTTATGAAAATTAGGAACTTTGTGTTCTTTAGCTAATTTTTTTAACTCATGAAGCAACATTTTAGATAAATCTAAAGAAGGTTTTTTTGCTTTAACTTGGGTAGTTTGTGGTTTTGTTTCCAAAGTATCATCGCATTTTTCCTCAGAAAGTTCAGTAGATAAAACTTTTTCAGGTTGTAGAGAAGTTTTTTCTTCGGGTTGTGGTTGTGTTTCTTGTTGCAAAACTTCAACAGCTTTTACAGATTCAACTGTTTTTTCTTGTAAAGAAGGTTTAGCTTCTAAATTTTTAGTTTGTTCAGTTTGTTCTTTGGTTGGTTCTGTTTTTTCTTGTTGTAATTCTTGTGTTTGTTCTTGCTCTTTTGTTTGAGTGGGTTCTTTTTGTTCTAATTTAGGAGCATTTTCTTTTAATTCTTTTTTTTCTAATTTTGGCGAATTTGCTTCTTCTAATTTTTCTTGAGTGGTTTGTGTTTTTGGGGTTTTTTCAAGTTGAGATGGTTTTTCTTCTTTTTGTGCAAGTTGGTTTGATTGTTCTTCTTGTAATTTATTTACTTGTGCTTCTTTTTGTTTTAATGTTTGTTGAAATTGCACTAAGGCTTCTTTTGCTAATTGAACATATTGTGCGAAAGTTTCTGGGTGTAAGTGTGCTAAATCTGCTAATACTTTACGATTAACATCTACTTTTGCCAAAGCAAGTCCGTGCATTAAACGAGAATACTGCATGCCGCATAACATAGCACCAGCGTTAATACGGGAGATCCATAATTTACGAAAATCTCTTTTTCTTTGTTTGCGGTCTCTATAAGCGTATTGCAAAGAGCGCATTACTTGCTCGTGAGCTGTTTTGTAAAGAGTGCTTTTGGAACCAAAATATCCTTTTGCCATTTTTAAAACTTTTTTGCGACGACGGTGTCTTGCAGGAGTAAAACTAATTTTTGCCATATTCTTTTTCCTTTCTATAATCCTCTAATAAGAGTTTTGATTCTGTTGTAATCACAAAGTTTAACACAAGTAACTCCTCTTAGTTGGCGGTTTTGTTTAGTAGTTTTGGAAGCTGCAAGGTGATTTTTGTAGGCGTGGCCTCTTAATAATTTTTTCTTTTTAGAAATTTTAATTCGTTTTTTAAGCCCGCTGTGGGATTTTTTCTTAATCACTTTAATCATCCTTTCTTATTTTATTTATTTTTAATTTTTAATTGGGTGCAAAAAAATATTTTTGGTTTGTAAATTGGTTGAGTCGCGTTTTGTTTTGGGTAATTTTTCAGCCATTCCAATAACATTCATAACCTTTAAGGGTTATTTTAAAGGGGACAGAACTGCTGTTAGTTGATTGCCTTGTAATTTTAAAGGAGTCTCAATTTGAGATAGGTTTTTCAAATCTTGCATAACTTGTTTAAAAACTGTTTCTCCTAATTGAAAATTATTAATCATACGACCACGAAAACGCATACTAACTTTTACTTTATCGCCTTGTTTTAAAAATTTTTGAGCTTGTTTAATTTTAGTATTTAGATCATTTTTATCAATGGTAGGATTGAGGCGAATTTCTTTTAAAACAATAATTTGGGTTTTCTTTTTGGCTTCACGAAGTTTTTTTTGTTGGTTATAACGATGTTTTTGATAATTCATTAGTCGCGCTACCATCGGTGAGGCATCTGCGTTTACCACTACAATATCAATTTCTTTTTGTTCTGATAATTTTAAAGCTTCTTTTTGGTCAAAAACACCTAATTGTTCGCCTTTTTCATCAATAATGAGGTATTTTCCTTGTGGGATATTTTCATTATATAAATCAGAATTGGAACTTTTTTTAAATTTGTTGATTTTAATATTTAAAACCTCCTTTAGGTTTAGGGTTATTTTGTAAAAATGAAATGAAATGACATAACATGAAAATGAAACAAGGCAAAAAGAGAAAATAAAATAAAAAAAGAGAAACGCCCAATGAACATTTCTCTTCTCTAAAATAACTAACACTAAATGTTTTTTGCATTTTTTTTACAAAAAAATTAAATGTTTATGTGCCATTTGCCTAAAAACTAATTGTTAATCAGGCGAGAGAAAACTCTTCTTTTCACGTTAATATCATAAGATTATTACAAAATCTTTGATAATTTTTATAATTGTATTTTGAATATTATAAAATAAAACAATAACAATACCGTAATAATTATATAATAAAAAGTGCGGTTTGTCAATAGTTTTTGGGGGGATTTTGGCAATTAAGAGGTTATTTTTTTTGCAAAACTTGGTCTTTTAATAAAGAAACAAACTCATCAACTTTAATTGTGGTTTGTTGGTGAGAGCCATATTTTCTAAAAGTAATTAAATTGTTAGTCATTTCGTTGTCGCCAATTACAACTTGATAAGGAATTTTTAATTTTTGTGCTTCTCTAATTTTATAACCCAAAGTAGTATCTTTGGAATTAATTTCTACTCTGAAATTTTGTAATTGTAACATTTCTTTAATTTTTTGGCTAAATTCCAAATGTAGAGGAGCAGACACAGGAATTAAAAGCACTTGTACAGGAGCAAACCATAAAGGAAAAACACCCTTTGTTTCTTCTACTAAATGCGCTAAAAATCTTTCCATAGTAGAAACAACTGCGCGGTGAATGACAACAGGACGATGGTGTTTGTTGTCTTCTCCAATAAAAGTAAGATCAAATTTTTGAGGGAGCAAAAAATCAAGTTGTACTGTTGATAATGTTTCTTCGTTGCCTAGGGCAGTAAACACTTGCACATCTAATTTAGGACCATAAAAGGCAGCTTCTCCGATGGCTTCTTTAAAGGGTAGGCTCAATTCTTGAATAGTTTCTTTGAGGGTTTTTTCAGCGTGATGCCACATTTGATCGTCATTAAAATATTTTTCTGTGTCATTAGGGTCACGATAACTTAGGCGCAACTCATAATTTTTAATATTAAAATCACGATAAACTTCTAAAATTAAATTAATAATTTTTTTCATTTCTTCTTTGATTTGGTCAGGACAGGCAAAAATATGAGCGTCATTAAGAGTCATTTCTCTTACTCTTTGTAAACCAGAAACAGCTCCTGATTTTTCAAACCGATGCATCATTCCTAATTCAGCAATACGCAAAGGCAATTCCTTATAACTATGAGGAGTTTTTTTATAAATCATCATGTGATGGGGGCAATTCATTGGTCTTAAAACTAGTTTTTCACCATTTTCCAAAGTCATGATGGGAAACATATTAGAAGCATAATGGTCCAAATGTCCAGAAATACGGTAAAGTTCAGTATTTGCCATAATGGGCGTATAGACATGATGATAATCATAACTTAATTCTTTGTCAACAATATATCTTTCAACGATGCGCCTTACAGTAGCTCCTTTAGGAAGCCAAAAGGGAAGTCCCAAACCAACTTCTTTATTAAACATGAATAAATCTAGTTCTTTGTTAAGTTTTTTGTGGTCGCGCTCTTTTCTTTCTTCCAAAAGTTGCAAGTGGTCCGCAAGCGCTTTTTTTTTGAAAAAAGAAGTACCATAGATGCGAGTCAAAGTTTTGTTTTTGGCATCTCCTTGAAAATAAGCTCCTGATATTTTTAAAAGTTTAAAATGTTTAATAAGGCTTGTTTTGGTTACATGACCGCCGCGGCAAAGATCAAAAAATTCTCCTTGACGATAAATACTGATAGTCTGGTCGCGAAATTTTTCCAGCAAAACTTGTTTATAAGGGTTGCAAGCAAATAATTTTTGGGCTTGTTCGAAAGAAACTTCTTCTCTTGTAATGGGGTGGTTTTCCAAAGAAATTTGATGCATTACTTTTTCAATGGCAAGAAAACCTTTTTCCGAAATGGTGTGGTTTTGAAAATCAATATCATAATAAAATCCTTCTTTAATGGCAGGTCCTACTGTAAAAAGGGCACCTGGATAAAGTCTTGCAACAGCTTGCGCCATAAGGTGAGAGGTGCTGTGATTAAGAACTTCCAAAGATTTAGGATCAGATTCGGTTAAAATTTCTAAATTGCCGTTTTCTTTCAAAGGAAAATCAAGTTCGATTGGTTGGTCGTTGAAAAGGGCTGCAACTGGTTTTTTGAAATGTGTAGATAAGTGTTTTTTCCAAATTGACAAAGGAGTTATACCTGAAATAAATTCTTGTATTTGGTTGTCAAAAAAGCTGATTTTAATCATAAAAACCCTTTCTTTTGTAGTTTTTATTTTTTTGATCTTTTAAAAAATTGGGGAAAAACAAAGATAATGGAGGAGAAAAAATAATAAAGGGCAAAAAATTTTATCTAAATAATAATGTGTGATATAATGTGTGTTTTATACTAAAAAATTAAATAACATATATCATAACTATAACACAAATCACAAGAAAAAGGGAGTCTTTTTTTAGTAATTAGTTGATTGGTATTTATTATTTGGAATCTAAATTTTTAAGTGGTTTTGAAAAAGGGTGCAATTTCTTTTTTTATTGTAGCAACAAAAGGCAAAATTTCTTTTTCGGATGGCAAAAACATACTGCAAGCTCTTAGGTGACCTTTACAACCATATTTTTGAACAATATGATATATTTGCGGTCCGTTAGAACAAATACGCACTTGAATTTTAGAATCAGGACGTTCAAAAAAAAGAGCATAAAAGGGAAAATTTTTAATATTAGATAAAATATTAATCGACAAAAAAACCTCTTCTAAAGTAATGTTGAATTGTTCAATGATTTGTTGATTCACATAAACATAGGCAAATCCGTCACAAGCAATAATATTTTGACATATATATCCTTGATATTTTAAAAAATTAAGTGTTACTTTATTGATATTTTGTTCCACCAAAGCAACATCAATACCATAATTAAGTAATTCTGAGGCAATTCTTAAAGTTTGGGCACTTACTCTATGATACCTAAAATTACCAGTATCTGTAATTAAACCAACATAAATAGCCAAAGCACCTTTAAAAGTTAGGTTTAAATTGAGTTTTTCTTTTAACAAGTAAATCATCTCGGAGCATGAACCAAAAGAATCATCAACCCATTGATAATTACCATAATTTTCGATTAAAATATGATGATCAATTCGAATAACGACTTTTCCCAATTTAAATCTTTGGTCACTGATGGCTTGAGTAGTACCGCAGTCCACTACAATTACTAAAGCATTTTGGTAAGTTTCATCTGGTATTTCATCCATTTGACCCAAAAAAGTTAAATGGTTTTTGGTTTGCCCCACCACATAAACATTTTTATGAGGAAAGGTATTTTGAATCATATTTTTTAAACCTAGTTGAGAACCATAACAATCACCATCAGGATTTTTATGTCCGTGAATAATGATAGTATCAAAGGTTTTAATTTGGGTTTCAATAAATTTCATATTTGTTCCTTTCTTTGTATTTGTTAAAATATTAGTTTAGTTAAAATGATGTTGGTTGGGGGGTTTTCTTGATATTTTCTTATTTTTTGGGTTTCTTTTATTTTCCTAAACAAAATTTAGAAAACAATTCTTTAATTAAACTATTTTCTTGATTATCACCTATAATTTGTCCTAACGCTTGATAAGCTTTAGTAAGATCAATAGAATAAATATCGATTGGCATTGATTGCAAAAGGGCTTGTTGCAAATCTTGGAAAGATCGAAGAGCAATTTGGATTTGATTAATGTGTCTTGCATTAGAAAAATAATTAAAATCTTTGGGCTGGATATCATTTAATTGGAATTTTTTTAAAATTGTTTGTTGTAACTCTAAAAACCCTGTTTTATCCAAACTCGAAACTGAAATAATTTCTTGTGGGGCTAATTGGGAAGAGTTGTTGGAAAGAGAAGAAATTAATTTATCACTTTTCAAATCCGCTTTGTTTCCTATGATAATGCGCGGATGGTTTTTGGTTAATTGCAAAAGTTGGATATCTTCTTCTTGCAAATGATTGTTTTGATCTAAAACTAATAAAATTAATTCTGCTTGTAAAAGCATTTTTTCTGTTCTTAAAATTCCTATTTTTTCAATGGGATCATCAGTTTTACGAATGCCTGCAGTATCAATTAAATGAAGGGTGATACCTTGACAATTAAAATAAGCTTCAACAAAATCTCTGGTAGTGCCTGAAATATCAGAAACAATAGCTTTGGTTTCGTTTAAAAAAGCATTAAGAAGGCTTGATTTACCAACATTGGGACGTCCAACAATTAAAGTTTTTATTCCTTCTTTAAGATATCTATTTTTATGGGAGTGGTTCAAAATATTTTCTAATTGCTTGATTAAACTTTTAACTTCCAAAGCAATTTTTTGTTGGGTGATTTGAGGAATGTCATCATATTCAGGATAATCAATATTAACTTCAATTTGAGCAATTAAATTAAGGATTTGGTCGCGCAAAGAAGTCACTAATTGAGAAGTGTATTTTTGCAAACCAGAATGAGCAATTTTAATGGCATTTTCATTAGTCGCATGAATTAGGTCCATAATGGATTCAGCTTGAATGAGGTCCATTTTTCCATTAAGATAGGCTCTTTGGCTAAATTCGCCTGGAAAAGCCAACCTAATATCTAATGACAAAACTCTTTCTAAAACCATTTGCGTAATTAAAATACCGCCATGAGCATTAATTTCTACAACATTTTCGCCAGTAAAAGAATTAGGAGTTTTAAAAACAGAAATCAAAACTTCATCCAAAATAGTTTGGTTTTTGTTGAGGATAAAACCGTGAGTAATGGTGTGTGTTTTGGTTTTGGTAAGGTCTTTGCCTTTAAAAATTTTATTTATTTCTGCAATAGAATTGTTGCCAGAAACCCTAATTACACTAACTCCTCCTGTTCCTAAAGGAGTTGAAATAGCAGCAATAGTATCAAAAAACATTTATTGGGGGCTCCTTTCTTTATGATTTTTGTAATCTTTTCATTTATTGAATGTTGTTTTAAATTGATATTTATCATTTATAATATGAAAATAATTTACAAACGAAAGGAAAGGGAAAAAGAATTATCAAAATAAAAGTTTTATTTGGTTAATTTTATTATTGGTTATTGGAGATTTTTTTATATGTGTATTTATTGAATTTATTAATTTTATTGTTAATTAATTTTTAATTAGTTTTGGATTTTTGTCTTGGGATTTGGTTTCAAAAGCTTTAATTGAGTCTTTTATTTGAGCTATGAAAAAAGTCATTTCTTGATTGTTATTTAAAGTAGCGCCACAAGCTCTAAGGTGACCTCCGCCTTTAAATTGTCTAGCAATGGAGTTAATTTCAGGACCACGAGAACGAATGCGAGCTCTAATTGTTAAATCTGGTTGTTCTAAGAAAAAAGCCCAAACTGGATGATTTTCTAAATGACCCAAAATATTAACCAAACTTGCAGCAACGTCAATATGTAAGTTAAATTTTTTCAATGTTTCTTGAGAAATAAAAACGTAAGCAAATCCTTGGGAAGTAACTACATTTTGATAAATATAGGCTTTATATTGAAACAAGGTAAGAGTTTCTTTGTTAAGATGAAAAAAAATTTGTGATACATCAAGGTCAAAAGCAAGCAAGGAAACAGCAGCTTTAAGAGTGTTTTGGTCAACTCTATCAAAACAAAAATTACCAGTATCAGTTACCATACCTACATACATAGCCAAAGCACCTTTATGAGTTAATTTCATATTGCATTTTTCTTTAAATTCAAAAATCATTTGAGAACAAGAAGAATAATTAGCATCTACCCATTGATAATTGCAGTAATTATCCATTAATAAATGATGATCAATTCTAATTGTATCTTTAGCTAATTTAAATCTTTGGTCACTAATTTTGTTTTCTTGACCGCAATCAACAACAATAGCAAGAGCGCTTTGGTACAAAGAATCACAAACTTCATCCATCACACCTACAAAAGATAAAGAATGATTTTGTTGTCCTACTGCATAGACTTTTTTTTGGGGAAAAGTTGCTGTAATTGCATCTTTTAAACCTAGTTGAGCGCCATAACAATCACCATCTGGATTGATGTGTCCGTGAATAATAATTGTTTCAAAAGCTTTAATTTTATTGTAAATAATTTTCATAATGTTCCTTTAATTTGTTAATTTTAATAAGTTTTTAGGAGTTTGCTTTTTGTTGGGCTTCATTAAATAATGTATCGATGTTTTTGTCTAAGTCTTTATCTAAAAAACAATCTATTACTAATTTTTCTACAACTATACGCGACATCTGGGATTTTCTAAAAGTGGGAGAAAAGAAATAAATGGGGTTACCTGTTTGAGATGATTCTTCATCTTCTTTTCTTTCACTTTTCATAAAGTCAAAAATATCTTTATTTATTTCTGGATTTTTAGAATTTTTGGAAGGATTTTCAGAATTTGTTTGTTCTGGTTGGGCGCTTTTATCATAACAAGGACGAGTAGGAAATTGACTAAGTTTTTGGAGTAATTTTTCGTTTGTTTCTTTAGAAGTTAAATGTTTTAAAAACAACCAAGAAGCAAGCACTTCATCTTTATCTTTTTTATAAAATAAATTAATATTAGAACCTTGTTGTAAAACTTTTCTTTTGCCTGACTCAGGACCTTGTTTTCCTTTTTTCCAATAAGGAACCGAAGTTATCCCTACTTTAAATGGAGCTTTGGAAACATATTCAAATCCATTAGAAGAAGAAATATCCATTAAAATTTTTTGATCCATAAATAAATGAGTAGTATAACTTTCACCAGATAATTTACGAGTAATTAAATATTTTTTATCATAAAATTTTTTAAAATCTTTAATCATTTTTTTAGCATCTGGATTATTAAAACGTACTCCTACTTCACGACTTGATGGATCTTTTTTAGTTGGTGAAGTTGTATATTCAATTCCTCTTTGTTCGGAAGATATAATAAATAAATTAGATTCAGAATCATAAGAAATAGGGATTTTTTCAGAGTCAACTTGTTTAATTACTTTGCATAACTTTTTCATTTGTTCCCATGTAATACCATCTTTAAGTTTGCCTTCAAAATTAGAGTTATCATAATTGTCAAAACAAGATTCAAAATCGGAATCGATTTCGATTTTTTGTTTTTGAATTTTGCCTTTTAATTGTTTAAAATAATCTTGATTATAATACATCAATTCAATAGATTTAGAAAATGGCAAGGAATACCATTTCCCTGGTTCTTTTTCATCACCCAAAGGCAATTGAGCCTCATTTTCAAAACTAGAATAAAAATATGTTTTTTCTGTTTGGGGATCTGTTGTACAAGGGTCTAATTTGATTTTTTCATTGGTGTGATCTTTAAATCCATCAAGGGGAACTAATTTACCTGATTCATAATAATTTACTAAATGATCAGCATAAGAAACAATTAAATGAGGTTCGTTGTTGGCTGGAAGAGCTACATTAATGTTTTTTACAATCCCACTCCAACTAGGTTTATATTCTGTTTTTACTTTGATTTTGGGATATTTTTCTCTAAATTCTTCAATAATTTCTTCTAAAGCAGTTTTTGGTTTTCCTTTTTCTTTTTCAGGATCTAAACGATGCCAAAAAACAATTTCGATCGGTTTTTCTAGAAATTTTTCCCATGCTTCGCTATCTTTATATTTGTTAAGCATTTCATTTAATTCTTGTTCATGGTTATTTCTTAAAGCATTAGAATCAATTTTAGGAAATAATACAATAAATGCTAAAATAACAAATAAGCAAGTAAAAAAATGAATGATTTTTAATTTATCCTTTGATACCACTGTTTAATTTTCCTTCTAAAACATATCTTTTACAAAAAATGAACAACAAAACTAAAGGTAATGTCATCAAAACAGTAGCTGCCATTTGTTGATTGACTAAATTTTGGTTTTTTTCAGAGTCAAAAATATTTCTAATCACATTAGTAAGCAATTTTCCGCCTACAAGTTCAGGCCACAAATAAGCATTCCAAGCAGCAACTGCTCTAAAAATAATGATATTAATGATGTTATCTCTTAAAAGCGGAGTTAAAATTTTGTATAAAAACTTCCAATCACTACTACCATCAACTTTGGCAGATAAATAGAGTTCTTTGGGAATTTTTTTGATATTTTGTATTAATAAAAAAATATGAAATACATTGATTAGAAAGGGAAGAATCATTGCTAAATAAATGCCACTAAAAACGCGCGTACCTTGACCAGAATCAACAAAACCTAGGCGTGCAACTGTTTGATAGTTAGTTAAAAACATACTTTCAGTAGTTATCATAGTGGTGATTAGAAAGACTCCTAATATAATTTTTTTAGTTCTAAATTCTAAAATACTAAGAGCAAAAGCAGTTATAACAGAGACAAAAATACCTAAAACAGTAGAGATAAAAACAACAGCAAGGGTTTTAAAAAAAGTCAAAAACAAGCTATAACGGGTAAATAGAAAAGAGAAGTTGTTCCACGTCAAATCTTTAGGAAAAAAACTAGGACAAGCAGGATTGTCTTGTAGAGCTAAATTTAGCATCCAATAAAAAGGGATAGCCAAAAAAAGAGCAAAAACAGACAAAAAAAAGTATTTGGTAAAAGTGGCACAAACTTTGGGTAAATGTTTTTTAAGTTTGGCAAAAATGAGTTTTGTTTTATTATTTGAATTTGACATAATTATCAAGGTTCGATCCTTATTTATTATTTATTTTATTCATTTAATTTCTTTTCAAAAAAGAAAAAATTAATGGCAGTAAAAAGAATAGAAATTAAAAGCAAAATAACAGTGGCTGCAGCGCCTCTGGAATAAGAATCCATTAAAGTTCCTTCTAATTGTTGATAAATATAGCCTACCACAGTATTTACCTTAGTAATATCGGAATTACCAAAAACTCCAATAACGGATTCATATTCTTTAAAAACTTGAATTATTGCAATAATAAATTGATAAAAAATAGTAGGAGCAAGTAGAGGAAGAGTAATTTTTCTAAAAATAGTTATTTTAGAAGCGCCGTCAATTCTGGCAGCATCGTAATAATCTTTACTAATGTTTTTTAATCCCACACTAAAAATTAAAATTTGGAAGGGAAGGGATTTCCACACTACATAAAAAATTAAAACAAACATTTTATACGAATAAGGAGCTGAAATGTTAATCCAATCTTGTTGGAGCCCAAAAAAAGAATTAAAAAAACCTTCGGGGCGCGTTTGGATGCCAAAACTATTGTGATAAAAAAGGACTGCAAAAACCATTCCCATAATAACAGGATTTGTTAAATAAGGGAGGAAAAAAATGGTTTGAAAGATATTTTTTAAAAAACGATTATAAACACTGTTAAGTGCTAAGGCAATCATTAAAGACAAAAAAATAGAAATAGGAACAGCAACAAACACCAGTAAAAAAGTGTTAAAAAGAGCAGTTCTAAAATCAGGATCACAAAAAGTAGTAGTGTAATTGGAAAAATTAAACGAATAAGAAAATGTGTCTGCAAATTTATTATATCTACTATCCAAAGAAATAAAAAGTGTTTTTACCAAAGGATAAAAATTAAATAAAACCATAAGAATTAAGGCAGGCGCCAAATAATACCAATGATTATGTTTGGAATATTTAGTGGAATTGTGATGGAAAAGTTTTTTTAGCAATGACATTTAAAAAATCCTATTTTCGGTTTTTTTATCAAAAAGAAAACACTTATTTTCTTTAATTTGGAATCTAATTTTTTTCTTGGCAACAAATCCTTGGGGAAAAATAATATCTTTACTTTTTTCATCAAAGACAAGGTGGAAAGTGTTTTTAACAGCTTGCGGATGTCTTGCTAACATCATTAGGTTTCTTCCCATATTTTCTAAAAAGAGAGGTTCGATTTCAAAATTACCGTTTGTGTCAAACCAATAACCTTCGGGACGAATGGCTACATAGATTTCTTGATTTAGGTTTTTTAAAGTTTTGTTAGAAGAAAAATCAAAAAGAAGTGAATCTCCAATAGTTACTTTTCCAAAAGTAATTTTTCCTTCAAAAATAGAGATAAGCGGATTGCCTAAAAATTTGGCAACAAACAAGTTGTTAGGATTGGCATAAACTTCTTGAGGAGCGCCTTTTTGTTGGATTTGTCCTTTATTCATTAAGCAAATTTCATCACTAATAGACATTGCTTCTTCTTGGTCGTGTGTAACAAAAATAGCAGTGATTCCAGTTTTTCGTTGGATTCTTCTAATTTCTTCTCTAGTTTTGAGGCGTAACCCTGCATCTAAGTTGGATAAGGGCTCATCTAAAAGCAAAACTTGAGGTTCTTTTACTAAGGCTCTTGCAATTGCTACGCGTTGTTGTTGTCCGCCTGAAAGTTGCTGAGGTTTTTTGTCTAAATGATCGGCAATTCCCACTAACTTGGCAATTTCTTCTACTTTTTGCACAATAATGTCGCGCGCAAATTTTAGATTTTCCAGTGGAAAGGAAATATTTTGTCTAACTGTCATATGAGGATATAGAGCGTAATTTTGGAAAACTAAACCAATACCTCTTTTTTCAATAGGCAGGTTAGTGACATCTTTGTCGCCAAAAAATATTTTTCCAGCCGAAATAGGATGAAGCCCTGCAATCATGTAAAGAGTAGTCGATTTGCCACAACCCGAAGGACCTAAAAGACTTACCAATTTGCCTTTAGGAATGTTGATGTCAATTTTTTTTACAGCATAAGTTTCTTTTTTAGTTTGTTTATCGATGAAAATTTTAGAAACTTGTTCTAATTTTATACCCATTTTTTTGTATTCCTTATTTTTAGCTTTTTGGCTTTTAATTTTGTGTTTGTGTTTGTGATTTTGGTTTGATTTGGTTTGGTTTTGGTTTTATTATTTTGATTTTATTATTTTTAACTTTTTTTATTGTTTTTGGTTTTTTGATTTTTGGTTTTTATCTTTTAGATGAATTTAATCATTTTTTAATTATTGGTGATTTTTTTATTTTTGGACTTTTGGTTGCTTTTTTGAATTTTATAAAATTTTATAAATGTTTAAAAAAATATTGACAATTAATAGTTAAAAAATATT
>NZ_JSWH01000083.1:0-15594 GCF_000803325.1 Chrysanthemum yellows phytoplasma | reverse complement strand
TTTCAAAAAATTATTTTACTATTTTGAGAATCTAAATATATTTCTACTAATTGAGATACAATAAAAACACTTATCCAAAACCATTTTTTATTTGATAAAGGTATTTTATCATACCAATTTTCTTTATAAGTTCCTTTTGTTTTTATTTTTGAATACACTTTATTTTAACTAAAAAAAACACTTAATAAAACAACAAATTATTTATTTTTCATCAATTTTATTCACATCTTATTTCATTTTTACAAAAATTCCCAACTTTAAAATTACTTTTTTTATTTTTTTATTACCTTATCCAACTAAAAAACCTATAAATATTAAAGTTTTGTCATCTAATTAACTCAAAAAAATATTTTTTTGTTATAATATTAATGTCTTATAAATTATAAAATAAAATGCTTATTCCTTGTCTTTACAATTTAGAGATAAAGACCGCGTAGGCCATAAGGAGAAAAAAATGAAAAAATACGAAATAATGTATATTTTACGCCCCAATTTAGACAGCAAAGACGTTAAAAAAATTAATGACACTTTGCAAAATGTTTTTTTACAAGCCCCAAATCAAATTTTGGAACAAAACGAAATAGGATTAAAAGACCTAGCTTATCTTATTGATAATCATAAAAAAGGATATTACAATTGGTTAATGGTAAAAGCAGATAATGATGCTGTTTTAGAATTTAATCGTATTGTTAAAATTACTGAAGAAATTATTAGATTTATCTTTATCAAAGATAAAGAATAAGGAGTTTAATTCATATGATTAATAAAGTTATTTTAGTAGGTCGCATTACCAAAGACCCAGAACTAAAAAATACTAATAGTGGTACTTATGTTGTTAAATTTACTTTGGCAGTTAATAGAATTGTAGGTGCTTCTAGCGAAAAAAAAACTGATTTTATCAATTGTACTGTTTTTGGTAAACAAGCTGAAAATTTAGAAAAATATATTTCTAAAGGTGCTTTAATAGGTGTTGAAGGAAACATTAGAGTAGAAACTTGGGAAAAAGACGGTGTAACTAATTGGCAAACTAGTGTTGTTTGTAACAATGTCCAATTCTTAGAATCTAAAAAAAATCCTGATAATGCTTATGACAATTTCTAAAATTAAAAACAATTCTTAAATTAACTGATATAAAATAATAAACAAATATCACAATCAAATCTTAAAACAAAAACATTAAATACAAGAGAACCAAACCAAACAACAATAAATATTTTCAATTTCAAAAGGAGCTACAAATGAAATTCAACAATAAAAAAAATACTTTTAAAAAACGTCGCAAAGTTTGTTTTTTTACTGAAAACAAAGTAACTAAAATTGATTTTAAAGACATAGAACTTTTACAAAGATTTATTACTGACCGTGGAAGAATTCTTTCTAGAAGAGTAACAAATACTTCTGCTAAATGGCAACGTCAATTGGCAATTGCTATTAAAAGAGCTCGCCATATGGCTTTAATTCCTTTTATCCAACAATAAAAACAGGTGTTGCATCCTGTTTTTTTTATTAATTGCAAATATTAAAAACCAAATTTATCTAATTATTTAAATGCAAATGAGGGCAAAAAAAATTATGTTTTCTAAAAATAAACATAACACAAAATTTATTGTAATTGCTTGTGTAATTGTTGTTTTAATTTTAATTCTTTTTTGTTTGGATTTCCAAAATATCCAAGAAATTATCGAAACAATTAATCAATTAACCAACAATCAAAACCCAAGCCAAAATACTGCCAGCGAAATGAGTGGTATGCGTCGTAAAATCATTTTTTTCATTTTTAACTTTTTTGGAAAAATCATTTTAGCATCCTTTGTTATCAGTTTTTTGCTTCACATTAAAAAAAACGCCCAAATTAAAAGATTAAAAAACAAACTTTCTTTATGGTCTAAATTATCTTTTCACGTAAGTCAAATTGGAGAAGAAGTACTTAACGAACTTCCTATTGGTATTGTTTTAATTGATATTTCTAGTCAAGAAATTCAGTGGCTCAATCCTTACGCCAGTTTTATTTTGAAAAATCCTGAAATCAATTCGCCCTTAGCTCAAATTAATGAAAATATGGCACAACTAATAAGCACTTCTGATGCAATCCCCAAAACTATTATCACTTTGGAAAACAAAAAATTTGAATGTTTTTATAAAAAAGATTTAAATGTTTTTTACTTGTTTGATGCTACCGAAAAAAAACAAATCAAACATTTATTTTTACAAAAAACCTTAGCTCTTGCCATGATTACTTTTGATAATTTAGCAGAATCCTTAATTCGTTATGATCTTTCAGAACAATCACAAATACAAGGTGAATATTTAAGTGCTTTATCTGATTACATTGAACCTTATGAAGGTTATTTAAAACAATTGATAGACGACCGTTTTTTACTTCTTCTTAACCGCCAAAACTTAGATAAAATGTTAGAAAATAAATTTATTATTTTGGATACCATCCGCAACATTTCTTACAAATATCAATTAAAAGTTACTCTTTCTATGGGAATTGCTTGTTGGAATTTGTCATATGAAAAACTGGCTACCTACAGTCAAAATGCAATTGAATTAGCCCAAAAAAGGGGTGGCGATCAAGTAGTTGTTAATATTGAAAATGAAAAAATTAAATATTTTGGTGCCAAAATTGCTTCTTTAAGTAAACAATCCAAAGTTCATGCCCGTATTAATGCCCAAAATTTGGTCGATATTTTGAAAAAACACCGCCATTGTTTTATCATGGGACACACTCACACCGACCTTGATGCTTTGGGTTCTGTCATTGCTTTTTACAAAATTGCAACCACTATCCATCCTGAAAGCAACAATTATATTATCCTTGATGAAGAAAAATTAGACAAAAGCCTCATTCCTGTTTATAATCAATTAATTAAAACTGAGGCAAAAACATCTCTAAATATTATTACAACCCAACAAGCCTCCAAAATGATTAAAGACAATTCCTTAATTGCAGTTTTGGATACTCAAACTAAAGATATGGTAAATAGTCCCGAACTTTTGTCACTAACGTCCAATATTGTAGTTGTTGATCACCACCGCGCTACCGAAGAAATTATTCCTTCTATTTTTTCTTACGTCGAATCATCTGCTTCTTCAACTGTTGAATTGCTTGTTGAAGTTATGGGATTTTTGGAAAAAGAAGTCCACATTACTGCTTTTGAAGCAAGCATTATGTATGCAGGTATTTTAATTGATACTAACGCTTTTATTTATCGTACAAGTTCTAGAACTTTTGAAGTAGCTTCCAAATTAAAAGATTTAGGCGCTGATGCAATTGAGGTTAAAAGTTGGTTACGTAAAGACTTTGATAAAGTTTTAGAAATTAATAAACTTATTTCTGAAATGGAAATTTTTATGGATAGATTTGCTATTATTCAAAGTTCTGAAATTTATGAAAATCGTTCTTTTTTAGCTCAAGTGGCAGAAAGTGTTCTAAACATTCGCAACGTTGATGCTGCCTTTATGATAGCTCAAATAGCAGATAATAAAATAGCAATTAGTGCTCGTTCTTACAATGAAATTAACGTTCAAACTATCATGGAACAAATGGAAGGTGGAGGACATCTCAATAGCGCTGCTACTCAATTAGAAGGAACTAATATCAAAACAGTTACAGATACTTTAAAACATTTTTTAAAATTAGAATATGAAAAAGGTGAAAAGAATATGGAAATTATTTTGTTAACTGACATTCCTAATAAAGGAAAAAAACACGAAATTATTAAAGTTAATAATGGTTATGGCAATTTTTTAATTCAAAATAAAAAAGCTCTTTTAGCAGACAAAACCAATTTAGCTGCAATTAAACAATCCCAAATGTTAGAACAAGAACAAAAACGTAATCACGAACTTTTAATGCATAAATTAAAACAAGAAATTGATGACAAAAAAATTACTCTAGATATTCAATTAGGACCTAAAGGAAAAATTTATGGAAAAATTACTCTCAAACAAATTGCTGAAGAATTTTTAAAAGTTCATAATATTACTCTTGACCGCAAAAAAATATCTTTAGAAGGCGAAATCATTGCTATTGGTATTTATCCTGTTGATGTTTTTCTAACTGATCAAATTAAGGCTACTTTTTTCCTTAATGTGACTGAAAGAAAAAGCAAATGACCAATTATTCTAAAAATACTCCTTCAAGTCCTGAAGCAGAACGTGCTTTGTTAGGAGCTTTACTTTTAAACCCTGAAAAAATAGCTTTTACCTTAGATATGATTGCAGAAACTGACTTTTACAGCTCTCATCACCAACATATTTTTAGAGCAATGAAAACTTTGCATGAAACTAACAAACAAATTGATTATTCTTCAGTAAGTGCTATTTTAGACAATGAAAAATTATTACAACAAATAGGAAATATCGATTATTTAAATGAATTATCTGATTTGATGCCTTCTACTCAACATATAGAAACCTATATTGATTTAATTAAGGAAACTGCTTTAAAAAGAGAAATTATCGAAACTGTCACTTCATTAGCACAAAAAGGATACGAAAACATTGATGTCCAAGAATATTTGGATTTTTCAGAAGAAAAAATCTTTAATTTAACTAAAAACAAAAAAACCAGTGAATTATTAAAATTAAAAATTTTGTTAAAAGAAATTAAAGAAAAAAATATTCTTGCCAAACGCCATAAAGATTTAGTAGGTCTTTCCACTGGATATGATAATCTCAACAATATTACTTTAGGATTTAAGCCCGAAGAATTTATTATTTTAGCTGCTCGTCCTTCCATGGGAAAAAGTACTTTTATGCTTAATTTAGCTCTCAGAATTGCAAATCCCAAACACAATTATCAATCCCCTCATATTGCTATTTTTAGTTTAGAAATGTCAAACGAACAATTAGCTATGCGCATGTTAAGCACTCAATCAAAAATACAGCACAAAAAAATTCAATTGGGTAACACAAACAGAGAAGAAAAATTTTTGTTAGAAATATCAATGGAAAAAATGGATGATCTAAATATTTATTTTGATGATTCAGCTACAGTAAATATTTTAGATATTAAAGCTAAATGTCGCAAACTTAAAAGTCAAAACAAACTTGATATTGTAATGATAGATTATTTGCAACTTATCCGCAAAACTAATAAACACAACCGTCAAGAAGAAGTAGCAGAAATTTCTCAAAGTTTAAAACAAATGGCACGTGAATTAAAAATTCCTGTTATTGCCCTTTCACAATTATCAAGGGATGTAGAAAAAAGAGAAGACAAACGTCCCATTTTGGCTGACCTCAGAGATTCAGGTTCAATTGAACAAGACGCCGATATTGTAATGTTTTTGTACCGAGAAGGTTATTATGAAAAGGACAAAAAACCCGATTCTTCTGGACACACCCAAGTTATTATTGCCAAAAATCGTCAAGGATCAATTGGTATTAGAGAATTTATACTTGATTTTGATCATATGTTTTTTTCAGAAATCGAACCTAATATAAATGAATAAAAAAGCATTTTGATTGATTAAAATATTTTTTTAACCCCCCCATTCTTTTTTAAAAAACAAAGAGGTAAATATGCTTGACAGATTAAAAATAATAAAACAAAAATATCAAGATTTACAAAAACTTTTGTTAAACGAACAAAACATAAACCAAAAAATTGACATTTTAAAAAATTTATCAAAATTAGAACCCACAGTAGAACTTTTTAACCGATACTTAAATTTAGAAACCGAATTTACTCAAATACAGACCATTTTAGAAACCCAACAAGATCAAGAATTATTGCTTTTAGCACACCAAGAAAAAGATACTATTTTGTCAGAAAAAAAAACTACCTTAGATCAATTAAAAATTTTGCTCTTACCCCAAGATCCTTTTGATAAAAAAAATGTTGTCTTAGAAATTAAAGGTGCATCTGGTGGCAACGAAGCGAATCTTTTTGCAGCTGATTTATTACGAACCTATGTTAAATACGCCGAAAGCAAAAAATGGAAAGTCGAAATCCTCAATCTAAATCCCAGCATTAAAGGCGGTCTTTCTTCCGTAGAACTTTTAATTTCTGGAAAAAATATTTATTCTTTTTTAAAGTATGAATCAGGTGTGCATCGCGTCCAACGTGTTCCTGCTACCGAAGCCCAAGGGCGAATTCACACTTCTACTGCTGTTGTTTTGGTAGTTCCCGAAGCAGAAGAATTAGAATTAAAAATTGATTGGCATGACATTCGCACCGACACTTTTAATTCTAGCGGACCTGGTGGACAATCAGTAAACACTACTAAATCAGCTGTTAGACTTACTCATATACCTTCGGGAATTAGTGTTGCTTGTCAAGAAGGAAAAAGCCAGCACGAAAACAAAGATAAAGCATTTACCATTTTAAAAACACGCATTTATAATCAAATGTTAACCGCTAAACAAGAAGAAGAAAACAAACACAGAAAAAATTTAGTAGGAACTGGTGAAAGAAGCGAAAAAATAAGAACATACAATTACCCCCAAAATCGTATAACAGATCACAGAATTGGACTTACTTTACAAAAATTAGATATTATTATGGAAGGTAAACTCGATTTAGTTATTGAACCTTTGATTCATGAAGCCCAAAAAGAACAACTTTCCCAAAGTTAGTTTTGATGCAATTTCTTTTAAAAAACCAAAATAAAAACAATTCAATTAAAAAAACCAGTTTAAGATAAATAAAGATAAATAAAGGAATTATTGTGAAACCAAAAGATATTATTATTTTTCCAACCGATACAGTTTATGGTATGGGCGCTAAATTATATGATAAAAAAGGACTCAATTGCATTTATCAAATTAAAAAAAGACCTTTAAATAAAAGTATTGTTGTTTTGTGTGCATCTTTACAACAAGCAAAAAAATTGGTCCAATTTAGTCCCCAAAGCCTTAAATTAGCTCTGCATTTTTGGCCAGGCCCTTTAACTTTAATTCTGCCTACCACTTTGAAATATTTTTCTAAAACAAAGGCAAAAACTTTAGGAATAAGAATCCCCAATCATCCTTTAGCTTTGGAAATTTTAAAAAAAAATGGTCCTTTAAAGACCACTTCTGTTAATCAAAGCAATCATCCTCCACTAAATGATTACCAAACTATTTTTAATATTTATTACAATAAAGTCGCCTTAATTTATCAAAACTATCACCCGATTTTAAAAATATCTTCAACTATTGTTGATCTAAACACTTTTCAACCAGTTATTTTAAGGCAAGGAACAATTACTCAAGAAGAAATTTTACAAATCTTAAAACCTTTGTGACCGTCAAAAAATTGTAAGTTATGTGCTTAGTTTTCAAATTACAAAAAAACCTTTTGCTTACCCAATAAAAACATTTCCAAACCGATATCTTTATTTACAGCACCCATTTTAATTTGATATTCTAATTCTATTAAATCTAAAAACAGTGTATTTAATTTTTGCGTTTCAATCAATTTTGCTTCTTTCATTAAAAAAAATACTTTTCCTTGTGAAACTGGCAAAACTTTTTGCACTTCTTCTGGGTTTTTTTTTTGTTGCAACATTTCTTTTACCAATAACAATTCTTTAATTTTATGAGTTAATTGATTTATAACACGAAAAGCATTGATTTTTTGCGTTTTTAATGTTTGATACATTTGATAAGCATCAATATAATTTTGTTTTAAAAAAAGATTAATTAATCCAAAAATATTGTCATTTTCTTTAAAAGCATTGATTTTTTGCACCAATTGACAAGTTATATTTTTATCATTTGATTGAAATAATTTGATTTTTGTTATTTCTTGATGTAATAAATAAAGATTATAGTTAGTTTTGCTCACTAATTCTTGGATAGCTTTGGTATCAATTTGAAAACCATCTTTTTGAAAAACTTCCATGATATATTTAAAAAAATCTTTTTTCTCCAAACTGTTTGTCGTTTTGCAAAGACAATATTTTTCCCAAATTTTTTGAACTTCAGATGCTTTAGTTGTTTTTTCTGCAAAAAAATATAAATCTAAATTGTTGTAAGGATTTTGTAAATAAGAAATTAAAAAAGCCATTTCTTGAGGTTTTTTTTGAAATAAAATTTCACTGTGATCCACCAAAACTACTTTTTTCCATGCGCTTTCAATCAAAGAAGTGGTTTGTAGTTCTTTTTGCAGCTCTGTTACAAGATCTTTTTGCATACAATAATAAACTACATCTAATTGTTTTTGTTTACAAATATTAATTATTTTTTTTATTTTTTTTTCTAGAAAAAACCTTTGTTTTCCCCAAATTAAATGTATGTTATTTGTTTGTTCCAAATTAAAAACCTCATTTTGCCCTTTTATTATTAATTAATTGTTTGTTTTTTAAATGTTTTGCAAAAGATCAATTCAACATTATTATCATTATCACTATTGTTATTTTATCAAAAAAATATTATTATAAAACGATATCACAAAATATAAAGCAACAAAAATAATAATTTGCTATAATAATATTTGTAAACCACCTTCAAAAATTTCCCAAAATCACCAATCGCAAACAATTATAGACAAAAGCAAAGAAAAGGAAAAACCAAAATGATTAAAAAAGCCACTTTTGTGCGTAGTATTGTCCATTTTAAAGATATTCCTTTGAAAAAACAACCCGAAATTGTTTTAATGGGCAGAAGCAACGTTGGCAAAAGCACTTTCATCAATGCTTTAACTCAAAGAAAAAAATTAGCTAAAATTTCTCAAACGCCTGGCAAAACCATCACCCTAAACTACTATGACATTAACGAATCTTTTTATTTGATCGATACTCCTGGATACGGTTATGCTAAAAAAAGTAAAGAAATTCAAAAGCAGTTATTGCCGATGATTATTTCTTTTTTGGAACAAACTTCTCATCTCAAAGCAGTCTTTCAGCTAATTGATTTTAAAGTGGGTGCTACCCAAGAAGACGATAGAATCCATCAAGCTCTTTTGCAAGCGGGTTTTGAGGTCGTCTTGTTATTTGTTAAAAAGGATAAAGTTAAAAAAAATCTTGTGCCCAAACAATTAAAAATGCTTGTTAATCACTTTCCCCAGATTAAATATTTTTTTTTGATTTCTTCAAAACAACAAGAAGGGCTGGAAGAATTAAAACTGTTTTTAAGTCAATTAATGGATCCAAATGCCAATGATTAAAAAAGGAGTCCCTTATTTTTTGGCTCTTTTATTTTTAGCTTTTCCAACTTTTTCACTTTGCAAAAAAATTTGTAATTTTTTTTATTTCCTCCAATCCATTTAAACATTCCCAAAACCCCAAACATAACCCCCAAAAAACTTTTAAAACCCAAAAACTTCAACCCTAAAAAAAGAAAATAGAAAGAAGCTAGCTTTTATGCAAACTAAATATGATTTTAAAAAAGTAGAACATCAAAGATACCAACAATGGTTAGAAAAAAAATATTTTTGTGCCAATCCAAACGCCAACAAAAAAACTTTTACTGTTGTAATTCCGCCTCCCAATGTAACAGGAAAACTGCATTTGGGACACGCTTGGAATAACACCATTCAAGATATTATTATAAGATTTAAAAAAATGCAAGGCTTTGATGTGCTCTTTTTGCCTGGGATGGATCATGCAGGAATTGCCACTCAAAATAAAGTTAAAGAACAATTAAAACAAGAAGGGCTTTTGACCAAAACTTTAAGTAAAGAAATTTTTTTAAATATGCGTGGCAGTGGAAAGAAAAACATGCCCAAAATATTAGGCAACAATGGCAAGTTTTAGGGCTGCATCTAGATTATAATTTTGAAAAATTTACCCTTGATCCTGATTTGAGCCAAACAGTTCAAGAAGTTTTTGTCAAATTATACCAAAAAAAATTAATTTACAGAGATTATAAAATTATTAATTGGGACCCCGAAACTAAAACAGCCCTTTCTAATGTAGAAGTAAATTACCATGAAACTGAAGGAAAATTATATTATATTAAATATTTTTTGGTTGATTTTCCAACTAATTCCAATTTGTCTGACGCTTCTTTGGTTCCTTCTTTTTTAGAAATTGCAACCACTCGCCCCGAAACCATGTTTGCCGATCAAGCTTTAATGGTAAATCCTAACGACCCTAGATATCAATCTTTTATTGGCAAAAAAGTTTTTATTCCTGATACTAACATCCAAATTCCTGTTATTAGTGATAATTACGTAGATATTAATTTTGGTACAGGAGTTGTAAAAGTGACACCTGGACATGATATTAATGATTTTGAAGTAGCTAAAAGACATCAATTAAAAGCTTTATTATGCATGAACGAAGATGGCACTATGAACGACTTAGCCTTGCAATATCAAGGATTAGACCGCTTTGTTTGTCGTCAAAAGTTAGTGCAAACTCTTAAACAAAAAGGATTTTTTACAAAAACCGAAAATCACCTTCATAAAGTAGGATATTCAAGTATTTCGGATGCCATCATCGAACCGCGTCTTTCTTTACAATGGTTTTTAAAAACCAAAGCCATCGCCCAAATTGCTTTAAAAACGAACAAAATCAATTTTTTTCCGCTTCGTTTTGAAAATATTTTTAATAATTGGCTCCAAAATATCGAAGACTGGTGTATTTCGCGTCAATTATGGTGGGGTCATCAAATTCCTGCTTGGCATAAAGGACAAGAAATTAAAGTTCAAATAGAAAGTCCTGGTCCAGAATGGAGCCTTGATTGTGATGTTTTGGATACTTGGTTTTCTTCTGCTTTGTGGCCTTTTAGCACTTTGGGATGGCCTAATTGCAATGCCCCTTTATTTCAAAATCGTTTTCCTACTGATGTTTTAGTAACAGGCTATGACATTTTAACTTTTTGGGTATCAAAAATGGTTTTTCAAAGTATTTTATTAACCCACAAAGACCCTTTTAAAGATGTTTTATTACATGGTTTAGTAAGAGATAACAAAGGACAAAAAATGTCTAAATCAAAAGGTAATGGTGTTGATCCTTTGGAAGTTGTTGCCAAATATGGTACCGATGCTCTTAGATGGTTTTTAACTACTAACGCTGCTCCTGGGTTTGATTTATTCTATGATGAGACTAAAGTTGCTTCATCTTGGAATTTTATTAATAAATTGTGGAATATTAGTCGTTTTGTAAAATTAAATACCAGCACCTTAGACACTGATTTTGATATCAATCTTTTGACTTTGACCCAAAAAGCCCTTTTAACACAATTGCATTTAACAACTCAAAAAGTAACAACTTTATATCAAAAATATGAATTAAAAGAAATTGGAAAAATTTTATATCACTTTGTTTGGGAAGATTTTGCTAATTGGCATTTAGAATTTGCCAAACATGATTTAGATCAGAATAACTCCAATTTAACAAACTTGCACAACAGTCAAAAATTTTTAGTTTATATGATGAAACATATTTTGCAACTCTTACATCCTTTTATTCCTTTTGTAACTGATGCTCTTTATGAAAATTTTGACAATAAAACGAACATTACTCAAACCACTTTGCAAAAAACTTCTTATTGTAATTTAGATGCCTTAGCTGATTTTGAAAATCTTAAAAACTTAATTATTAAAACACGTCATTTAAGACAAGAATCCAATATCAATTGTAAATTAAATTTAGAATTAGAAGTTGCATCTCAATTTTTAACTATCCTCCAAGATTTCGTAAATTTGCAACAAGCTTTAGAAAAATTTTTCAAAACTTTACAAATTAAAATTACTAACAAAGTTACCAATTCAAAAAAAACTATTTGGTTAATTGAAAAAAATTTAAGTCTTTATATTGACCGCAAAACCCTAAACGAACTTAATGAAACCAAATTTGAAAGTAATTTTTTACAACAAAAAAATACCCTTCTTAAAGAAATTAAAAGAAGTGAAACCATTTTAAATAATCCATCTTTCTTGCAAAAAGCCGCAAGTGCCAAAATTGAAATTGAAAAAAAGAAATATGAAAGTTATTGTAAGCAATATAAAAAATTGTTAGAAAGTAAAAACAATTCTAATCCGCTAAATCCCAACAAAAAATAAAAAATTTAAATAAAACTATAAATGAATAATTTAAGCTTTGAAATTAAAAAACATTACAAGCAAAACCCCAACCCACTAATATTTTCCAAACCCAAACCATTTATTAAAGGAACTAACCAATGTCAAAAGATGATTCTATTAAAAAAACTGTTACTATAGGATTGAGTGCTGCGATATTTTTTGTTTTAAGTTGTTTTGCCTCTATTCCTGTGGGATTTAATGTAAGTATTGAAACTTCAGTCGCTTTTTTAGCTTTCATTGCTGTTGCTTTTGGTCCTGCGGTTGGTTTTTATGTAGGACTTATAGGAAACACCATTAAAGATTTTATTTTGTTTGGAAATGTTTCTTGGAATTGGGTTTTATGCTCTGCTCTTATTGGATTTATTTACGGATTGCCGCATAAAATAATTGATCTTAAATATCAAGTGTTTACCAAGAAAAAAATTGTTTACTTTTGGCTTTATCAGGTTGCTTTTAATTTTATAATTTGGGGTTTTTTTGCTCCTCAAAGTGATTTATTGATTTACGGACAACCACCTAAACTAGTTTATTTACAAAGTTTTTTGATAGTAATTTCTAATATTTTAGCTTATAGTGTAGTAGGAATTAAATTAATGTCTATGTATTCTTGTCATTACACTAAACAAGCTACTTTAATTAAAATTAATAATTCTTAAATATTTTTAAACATCCTTAATCAATTTTTTTATTTTATAACTTCAAAGAGGAACTTTATGCCAAAACCATTAATCATTTTTAAAGATTTTAGTTTTCAATATTATAGTCAACAAACACCAACTCTAAATCAAATTAATTTAACTATTTATGAAGGACAAAAAGTTTTGATTGTGGGCAAAAATGGTAGCGGTAAATCTACTTTTTTAAAATGTATTAATGGTTTGATTCCTCATAGTTATCAAGGAAAAATTACAGGTACTGCTATTATTAAGGATAAAGTCTTGACACAAACCAATATATTTGATCTATCTTTGGATGTGGGTACCATTATGCAAGATACAGATAATCAATTTGTAGGTTTAACAGTAGCAGAAGATATAGCTTTTGCCTTGGAAAATGATGATTTGCCTCAAAGTGAAATATATCAAAAAGTAAATATGTGGGCACAAGATTTAGGATTGCAATCCTTTTTAGATTACAAACCACAAGAACTTTCTGAAGGTCACAAGCAATTAGCATCGATGGCAGGAGTTTTAATTTATAATCCTTCTATTTTGTTATTTGATGAATCTCTATCCAATCTTGATCCTGTTTCAAGAGCCAAAATGACTGCTTTAATAAAAACTATTCATCAAAAATACCATTCGACTATTTTAGTTATCGAACATTATTTAGAAGATATTTTAGATGATTCTTTTGATAGGGTAATAGTATTTGAAGATGAAAAAATTATTTATGACAATTCTCCCCAAAAATTAATTTTAGAAAATATTTTAACTAAACAAGGTATCCAAGAACCAACTTATATTAGTGCTTTGAAAAAGGTTGGTATCAATTTGGGAAGCCTTCCTTATTTATTAAATTTGCCTGCCTTACAATCCTTAGATTTTGTTCAATATTTTTCCAATCAATTAACAAATTTAAAAAAATGTGCTATTTCTCAAAACGACCCAACTCAATTATTGCCTTTTTTTCCCAAACATTTTGACCCATTTTGCCCCATTTTGCAATTACAAAATATTTCTTATCACTATGAATCCAAACAACCCAATATTTTAAATGACATTTCTTTGGATTTATTTCCAGGAAAAATGATTAGTATTGTTGGTAAAAATGGTAGTGGTAAATCTACTTTAGCCAAAGTTATTTGTGGTTTTTCTAATCCTCAAACAGGAACTATTTTATTAAATAATCAAGATTTAACACATTTGTCTTTACAACAAAGATCAGAAAAAATTGGTTTTGTCATGCAAAATCCCCACCATATGATTTCTCAAAAAACTGTTTTTGAAGAAGTAGCATTGGGGCTTTTAGGAAAACAACTTTCATTAACTGAAATAAAAACCAAAGTGCATGCCATTTTGAAAACTTGTAATTTGGATTGTTTTGTTAACTGGCCTATTTCTGCTCTTAGTTTTGGACAAAAAAAAAGACTTACCATTGCTTCTATTTTAGTGATGCAACCCCAAATTCTTATTTTGGATGAACCTACCATAGGACAAGATTTAAAACATCACACACAAATTATGACTTTTTTACAAAAGTTAAATAATAAAGGAATTACCATTATAATTATTACTCATGATATGTCTTTAATGCTTAATTATACTCAAAGAACTTTGGTTTTGGAACAAGGAAAAATTATTGCAAATACTACTCCTTTAAAAATTTTTACAGATATGTCTTTAATGCAAAAAACTTCTCTCAATCCTATCAGCTTGATTGTTCTTATCAATAAATTGCCATTTACATCAGAACAAAAAAATGTTTTGTTAACTCAAATGTTGGCTTTTTTAAAGGAGGATTGTTGTTATGGCAAATAGTATGTTACAATATTTACCAGGTAATACTTTCATTTATAAAATCCAAGGAGCAACTAAGTTATTGTTTTTAATTTTGGTTTCAGTTGCTTGTATGATGGTCTATCATGTATGGTTTTTGTTAGGACTTGTCTTTTTTTCTTTGTTTTTGTTTTGGTGTGCTCAAATTAAATGGCAGCAAGTAGCGTTTGTAGTTAAAGGAACTTTCTTTTTTTTGTTTGTAAACAATATTATTATTTTTTTTTGTTTTAGAAATTATGGTACTCAAATATATAACTCCAAAACCCCCATTCCTTTATTTTTTAATCTTTTAACCCAAGAACAATTATTTTATCAATTTAATGTGTTGTTAAAATATTGTTGTATTATTCCTTTATTTTTAATCTTTATTATAACTACTAATCCCAGTCAATTAGCTGCTAGTTTAAATAAATTAGGGGTTAGTTATAAAATTAGTTATGCTTTTGCCCTTACTATTCGTTATATTCCTGAAATTCAAAAAGATTTTAAAAATATTTCTCTCAATCAACAAGCACGAGGTATTAAAGTTGTTAAAAAAACTCATTTTTTGGCTCGTATTATTGCAGATATTAAAAGAATTGCCCTTATTATTCCTCCTTTGATTTTCTTTAATTTAGATAAAATTGATGTAATTACTAATGCTATGCAATTGAGGCGTTTTGGTAAATACAAAACAAGAACTTGGTATTATGAAAAATCTTTTAGTATTCTTGATTTGTTTACTTTTTTATTAGGATTGGCACTTCTTTTGCTTGGTGTGTGGCTTTTGTGCCTTTATGATAGGTTTTATTATCCTTTTGCCCAAAACCCTTTTTGATAAAATATTGCCAAATTATTAAAATCAAACAATTAAATATTTTGAAAAATTATAAGATCAACTCTAAAAAGTTGGTTTTTTTTGTTATATAAAATTTCAAGGAAAACAATCATGATATAAAGATGAGTGAGCAAAAAATTCCTTTTTTTTTGATAAAATGATGTTAATAGCAATATTTTTTATTTTTAAATTGCTGTTGTAAAAAAAGATAAAGGGGTTAAAAAGTGTTAGGTGGTTAATAAAAAAATGTCAATATACTTTTAAAGTATTTTTGATGCAATTTAGCAAAAAAATTGTATTTTTTTATTTTTAGT
>NZ_JSWH01000082.1:0-4298 GCF_000803325.1 Chrysanthemum yellows phytoplasma | reverse complement strand
TATATGATTAATATTATTAAAAGAAATAACCTCTTATAAATAAGAGGTTATTGTGAAATGCTTCAATTATGAAAATAATCATTGGTAGTTGTATTCGTAGGTGATGTAATTATCTTTTGTGCCATCAAAATCATAATTTTGTTTTTTGGTTGGTTGTCCTTTGGAGTTGTATTCGTAGGTACAATAATCAGATTTTGTGCCATTGGATTTATATTCTTGTTTTTTGATTAGTTTTCCTTGTGGAGTTTGGGTTTGAGTTGGTTGAGAGTTTGTTGTTTGTGGTTGTGATGTGGTTGTAAATGTTTGAGAAGGCAAGTAAGGATTTTGATTGACTTGACTTCCTGTATAAGTTCCTTCGTTATTACTATAATCAGGTTTGTAAGTTTGTGTGGGCGGTTTAAATGTTTCTTCTTTTGTTGGTTCTTGTTTAGATTTTAAAACCCAACAAACACCTAAAATTAATCCTAACATTAATACTGTAAATGCTATTGTAAGTACAATAAAATTTTTATTGTCTTTTTGTGGTTGTTGCATATTTTTTGTCTCCTTTATCATTTCCTTTTAGTTTTATAGGGAACAAAAAACATTTCACTTACTTTTATTTTACTCTTTTTTTTGCGTAAAGAACGTTCAATAATAGTTAAAAAAGTAGTTTTATGAGTTTAGGAGACTTAATAATTATATTAATAAACAAAAAAAGACCTCTAAAAAAGAGGTCTTTTATAAATTATTTAATTGTAAGTATTAGTTTATTTTTGATTGTTTTTGGTTCTTAAATGCAAATACTTTTTTCCAGATAGTATCAAATAATAACATAACTAAAGGACATAATAATAAACATAAATAATGAGATATATTAATATCCTTAGTATGGAATATATCACTTAAAGAACTAAATTTAGTAATTAATACAAAGAATAATACTTCAATTATAATACCATAGTACAATATTTTATTAGGTTTTTTGATAGTTTGCCAAAAGTAAAGTTTGTTAGAACGACAAGCAAATGCGTTTCCTACTTGAGCAAAGATAACAGCTCCAAATGCCATAGTAGAAGCTAGGAAGAAGTTGTCTTTTGTATTAAAATTGTAAACTGCACAAAAAAATGCTAAAGACATTAAACCTTCAACTATTCCTAAAAAGCCATAACTACGTTTTAATACTTTAGCGTCCATTAGATGGTCGTTTTTAGTACGTGGTTTTTGGACTAATAAACTTGGGTCAGTTTCTTCAGCTCCTAGAGCAATAGCAGGAATTAAGTCAGTTAAAAGATCAATTGCTAAAATTTGTAAAACATATAAGTAAGGTTCTGTAACTCCTAAAAAAGCAATAGCGATGAAAGGAAAGATTTGAGGGATATTAGAAGCAAAGACATAAGTTATGAATTTTTTGATGTTTTCATAAATACAACGTCCTTCTAAAACAGCTTTGGAAATAGTTGCAAAATTATCATCTAATAAAATCATATCAGCAGCATTACGAGCAACATCAGTGCCTGCTTTTCCCATAGCAATTCCTATGTGAGCTGCTTTAAGGGCTAAAATGTCATTAACTCCGTCGCCAGTAACTCCTACTACTTCTCCATTGTTGCGGTATGCTTGAACAATTTTTAATTTATGTTTGGGAGTAGTGCGTGAAAAGACAACTGGATGAGGGCTTTTGAGGACTTCTTGTAATTGTTCTAAAGACATTTTGTCAAGGTCACAGCCGTCTAAACCAACGAACTTGTCTTGGATGATTCCTACTTGTTTACCAATGGCAGCAGCAGTAAGACTGTAATCTCCTGTAATAATAGTAATTTTTAGTCCTGCTTGAGTTAAGTTTTTAACTGCTTCTTTAACTTCTTCTCTTGGTGGGTCGTAATTAACTGCAAAACCTAAGAAAACCATATCTTCTTCTAGGGGAGGATTTTGTTCAATTTTTTTGTAAGCAAGAGCAAGAACGCGGTATCCTTGGCTTGCAAATTGGTCGTTTTGTTTAAGGAAAGATTCTTTTTCATGAGGGCTAAAAGGACTTACTTGAGAACCTTTGTATTGCATTTGACATTGTTCAAGGACAATATTAGGAGCTCCTTTAATAAAGAGATATTGTGAATTGGTGTCATATGCAGGTTCTTGGTTGTTTTTAACTAAGACACTCATTTTTTTACGTTCGGAAGTAAATGGGTTTAATTGGATGATTTCTAAGTTGTTTTTTACTTCTTCAATGTTGTAACCGTATTTTTTAGCAGCAATTAATAAAGCTCCTTCAGTAGGATTACCGATTAATTCAAATTGGTGGGGTTTAGTTGGCGTAGGAACTAATTTAGCCTCAGAGCATAGAACTGATGCAATTAAGAATTTTTCAATTCCTTTTTTGGAGACAGTATTGTTTGGGCAAACACTAAATGTTTGTTCGTCGTTATAGCCAGAACCTTTTAATTTGATAGTGCCATCAGGAGTTACAATTTTTCTTACTGTAAGTTGGTTTTGAGTTAGAGTTCCTGTTTTATCAGTACAAATAACAGTAGTAGAACTGAGGGTTTCTAGGGAAGAGATTTTTTTAACTAAAGCGTTTTGTTTAGCCATTCTTTGAGAACCAACTGCTAAACTTAGATTAACGGTAGGAAGTAAGCCTTCAGGAATGTTTGCAACTAACATACCAACTGCACAAACAATTGCTGCTCTAAAAGAATCTATATTATATTTTTCTGCTTTGAAAAAACAAATCATAAAGACAAATAAAGCTGCACAAGAAGCAATAATACTTACTTTTTTAACAATGTGGTTCATTTCTTGGTCTAGAAGGCTTTTGCCTTTTTCAATGCTTTGAGCAATGCTTGAAACTTCTCCAATTTGGGTGTTGTTTCCAATAGCATAAACAACTGCAAAACAACTACCTTGAGTAACTGTAGTACCTGCATAAACTAAATTAGGCATTTCAGCAATGGAATGATTATCTTCGAGGTTTGGCATTTCAGTACGGTTTAAAGGAATGGTTTCGCCTGATAACATTGAGTTGTCAACAAAAAAGCTATTAGATTGAATAATACGTGCATCTACTGGAACTTGGGTTCCTGTTTCTAAAAAGATGACATCTCCAATGGTAAGTTCAATAACATCCATTAATTCTATTTTTTTGTTGCGGTAAACTTGAACTTTTTTAGGAATCATTTTACCTAAGGAAGACAACATTTTATCAGCTTTGTATTCTTGGGAAAAAGAAAATAAGCCATTTACAATGATAACTAAAATAATAGAAATACCGATGGCTGCTTCTTTGGGATTAATTACAAAAATCATTAATGCTGCTATCCATAATAAAATAGCCATTACCGAGGTAAATTGTTTGATGAATTGTTGCCAAAACGGAAAAGATTCGCCTTGTTTGATAATATTTTTACCGTAGAGAGTTTGTCTTTCTTGGGCTTGTTTGTCAGTAAGTCCGCAAGCATCGGTGTTTAGATGTTTGACAACAGCATCTTTATCAAGACGACTGATTTGCAAAATTTCTTCTTTTTTATTCATATAAAGTTGTTTCCTTTGACTAAATTTTATATTTTAGTATTTTGTTAACTGATATATAAAAAATATTTGCAAGGCTATAATGGTGGATAAAATTAAATGGAATAAAGGAATTCAAAATAATAAGGATGATAATTGAGTAAGATAATTTTTTGGTGGGGAAGTTTGGTTGGGGTTTTGAGTTATGTGGTTTATGTGGTTTGTTAGTCTTGTTTGTGTGCAAAGTCATTTGTATGTTTTTTTGCCTTCTTGCTCTTGCCTTTTTGTTTTGCATTTGCAAGTTTAATAAATTAGTTATATTGTTTTTATAACTACTAAAAATAAATCAGAAAAGTGCCACAACCAAAGTTATAAAGTATTATCTTGGTTCAATTTTGCAAAATTAAATTATTTTTTAGTTCGTTTATTCTAGTCATCTTTCTTTTGATGATCAATTATTTTTTATAAGCCTGATTAAATTATAACAAAACAAAAAATAAAAGCTAATAATAAATGTTAAAAAAATGCATTATTTTGGGAATTTGGAACCAAAAACCGTTATTTTGGGAATTATTTGGGTGGAATTGGGTGAATTTTGAAAAAAAATTGTTATTTTTTTGTATCCGTTTTAGTTAATTTTTGGCAGTTGTTGTGATTTGGGATTGGATGAAACAAAATAATAAATTTTTAAGGATGGAATTAGTTATAAAATTTTTTTAAAGTGGTTTTATTAAATATATAAATCACCCAAATGCATTCAAATTTATAATTCTTAAATCCATATTATAAAATATAATAATATATGATGTAGAATT
>NZ_JSWH01000081.1:0-22127 GCF_000803325.1 Chrysanthemum yellows phytoplasma | reverse complement strand
ATTATTTAAAAAAATATTTACATCTTTTTTAACTTGCTTAATAAACAAGCACATATATATTTTACCTTTTTTTAAAATTAATTGGAAGATATTTTGCTTTTTTATTGCAAAAAATGACAAAAAGTGGTGTTTTTTTGGTTAGTGTTGTGAAATTTGATAATAAATAGCGTTTTTTTGGCACACAACTAATTTTTTTATAAGTGTTTAAAATGTCATTATTGCCAAATTTGCATCTTTTAGTTGAGTTGGGTTAGATTTGTGGAGTTTTAAAAAGCGATAAAAAGGCAAAAGGGCAAAAAGGGGCAAAAAGGGGAAAAATACAAAATAAAAAATAGTTAAAAAAGATAAAAACCCACATTATGTGGGTTTTATTTATTAATAAGGTTGGGTATAATGAATTTTTAGTTAAGAAGTTTGGAAACTGATCCTGCACCAACTGTTTTTCCACCTTCACGAATAGAAAATTTAGTTCCTTCTTCGATAGCAATTGGGTTGTTAAGGGTAACTACTAATTCAGCGTTGTCACCTGGCATTACCATTTTAACATCACCTTGTAATTCAACTACTCCTGTAATATCTGTAGTACGGAAATAGAATTGAGGACGGTATTGAGAGAAAAAGGCAGTGTGACGTCCTCCTTCTTCTTTAGTTAAAACATAAACTTGAGCAACAAATTTAGAATGAGGCTTAACAGAACCTGGTTTAGCTAAAACTTGTCCACGTTGTACGTCTTCACGGTTAATTCCACGTAATAAAGCTCCAACGTTGTCTCCTGCTTGAGCAAAATCTAGGTCTTTTTTAAACATTTCTACTGCAGTTACAATAGTTTTTCTAGTTTCTTTAAGTCCTACGATTTCTACTTCATCACCAGCTTTTACTTGACCTCTTTCTACTCTACCAGTAACAACAGTTCCTCTACCAGTAATAGTGAAAACATCTTCTACAGGCATTAAGAAAGGTTTGTCAACTTCGCGCACCGGGTCTTCAATGTAGGTGTCTAGAGTTTCGATTAATTCGTTTACTTGAGCAACGTAATGAGCGTCACCTTCTAAAGCTTTTAATGCAGATCCTCTAATAACAGGAATGTCGTCTCCTGGGAAATCGTATTGAGATAATAATTCACGAACTTCCATTTCTACTAATTCTAAAATTTGTTCGTCTGGGGAAAGATCACATTTATTTAAGAAAACAACAATTTTTGGAACACCAACTTGGCGCGCTAATAAAATGTGTTCTCTAGTTTGAGGCATAACACTATCTGCACCAGAAACAACTAAAATAGCAGCATCCATTTGAGCAGCACCAGTAATCATGTTTTTAACATAATCGGCGTGTCCAGGACAGTCAACGTGAGCATAGTGACGTTTTTCTGTTTCATATTCTACGTGTGAAGTTTTAATAGTGATTCCACGTTCTCTTTCTTCAGGAGCATTATCAATTTGATCATAAGCTCTACTTTTAGCCAATCCACGAGTAGACAAAACTTGGGTAATAGCTGCTGTAAGAGTAGTTTTACCGTGGTCTACGTGTCCAATAGTACCTACATTTAAATGCGGTTTGTTTCGTATAAATTTTTCATTAGCCATTTTTCAAAGGCCTCCTTTTATTATGTTTTAAGGTTTGTTTTAATAAATATATTTACCATTTAAATTTTAACTTATTTTTGGCTTTTCACAACTATTTTGTTAATAAAAATGTTTTTTAGTGTAAGGTTGTCTAAGCTCGTTTTTTAATAATTTCTTCAGTGATGCTTTTAGGAGCTTTTTCATATTTAGCAAATTGCATAATAAAAGTAGCTCTTCCTTGAGTATTGGAACGCAAAACAGTAGCATATCCAAACATTTCAGAAAGGGGAACAAACGCTCTAATAGCAACAGCGTTGGCCCGTGATTCTTGGTTTTCTAATCTACCTCTTCTAGAAGTTAGATCACCAATAACATTTCCTACATAATCGTTGGGAGTAACTACTTCAACGTCCATAATAGGTTCTAAAATGACTGGGTTTCCTTTGGTTTTGGTTTCTTTTAATGCCATGGAAGCAGCAATTTTAAAAGCCATTTCGGAAGAATCGACATCATGGTAAGAGCCATCAAATAAAGTTGCTTTAACATCAATAATTTGATATCCAGCTAAAATACCACCAGCAAGAGCTTCTTGAATTCCTTTTTGAACTGCAGGAACGTATTCACGAGGAACTACACCACCTACAATTTTATTAACGAATTCAAAACCTTTTCCAGGATTTGGTTCAAAACGCATCCACACATGTCCGTATTGTCCACGACCACCTGATTGACGAATGAATTTTCCTTCTGTCTCAATTTCTTGGGTGATTGTTTCGCGGTATGCTACTTGAGGTTCTGTAACATTTGCTTGTACTTTGAATTCTCTTTTAAGACGTTCAATAATGATATCTAAATGAAGTTCACCCATTCCAGCAATAATAGTTTGCCCGGTTTCATGATTGGAAAAAACCTTAAATGTAGGGTCTTCTTCAGCTAATTTTGCAAGGGCAATCCCCATTTTATCTTGGTCAGCTTTAGTTTTTGGTTCTACTGCAATTTCAATTACTGGTTCTGGGAAATTCATTGATTCTAAGACGATGGTTTGTCCTTCTGATGCTAAAGTGTCTCCTGTAGTAGTTGCTTTTAATCCTACAACTGCTAAAATATCGCCTGTGTAGGCTTCTTTTACTTCTTCACGAGAATTAGCATGCATTTGTAATAAGCGTCCAAAACGTTCTTTGGTTCCTTTAGTAGTGTTAGTTACGTAAGAACCAGCTTTAACTGAACCTGAATAGATACGGAAAAAGGTTAATTTTCCTACATAAGGATCGGTCATCACTTTGAAAGCTAGAGCTATGAAGGGTTCTTCATCTAATCCGGTGCGCACAATTTCTTGGTTGTCAGAATCAAAACCAACAATAGCTGCAACATCACAAGGAGCAGGAAGGTAGTCAACAATAGCGTCTAACATTTTAACAACACCCTTATTTTTGAAAGAAGAACCGCAAAGAACTGGGAAAAAGGAAGCTTGTAAGGTTGCTTTTCTAATGGAATTTTTCAACATTTCAGAAGAGATTGGTTTTTCTTCTAAATAATACATCATTAATTCTTCGTCTAGGGTAGATAAAGTTTCTATTAATTCGTTTCTTTTAGTTTGGGTAATTGATTCTAAATCGCTAGGAATAGGAACTACTTTTCCTGTTTCTGGGGAAGTGTTATCATATTCAAAAGCATTCATTTCTACTAAATCAATGATACCATTAAAGTCATTTTCTGAGCCAATTGGCCATTGAATAGCGCTTGCATGAACTCCTAAGCGTTGTTTAAGGGTTTCAATTGCATAAGCAAAATCAGCGCCTACTTTATCCATTTTGTTAACAAAAATAACTCTTGGGACTTTATATTCACTAGCTTGGCGCCAAACAGTTTCAGTTTGTGGTTCTACTCCTGCCTGAGCATCAATAACTGTTACTGCTCCATCCAAAACTCTAAGAGAGCGCGAAACTTCCACCGTAAAATCAACGTGTCCGGGAGTGTCAATAATATTGATACGGTGGTCTTTCCAAAAAGCAGTAGTAGCAGCAGAGGTGATAGTGATTCCTCTTTCTTGTTCTTGTTCCATCCAATCCATCTGAGAAGCGCCATCATGGGTTTCTCCGATTTTATGAATTTTTCCGGTGTGGAACAAAATTCTTTCTGTAGTGGTGGTTTTTCCTGCATCAATATGAGCAATAATGCCAATATTACGAGTTTTTTCTAATGAAAACTGACGTGCCATCTTTTATTCTCCTATAAGTTACAATCACCAACGATAATGAGCAAAGGCTTTATTAGCTTCTGCCATGCGATGCGTTTCTTCTCTTTTTTTAACTAATACTCCGTTACCTAAAGAAGCATCTACTATTTCTTTGGCAAGTCTTTCTTCCATTGTTTTTTCATTACTTTCTTTAGTGTATTTAACAATCCATCTTAATCCTAAAGACTGGCGTCTTTCGGGACGAACTTCGGAAGGCACTTGGTAATTTTGACCACCCACACGACGCGTGCGCACTTCTAATACAGGCATAATATTGTTTAGGGCTTCATGAAAAACTTCAATAGGCTCGCGGTTAGTGATAGTTTTTACTTGTTTTAAAGCTTGATAAAAAATAGTTTGAGCTTTGCCTTTTTTGCCGTCTTCCATAATGATGTTAATGATTTTAGTAACTAATTTAGAATTGTAAACAGGATCTGGCTGTACATCTCTTTTTTTAATATGACCTTTACGGGACACAAAAATTCACCTACTTTCTTTATTTTATTTATTTTTTTGGGGATTTGTGATTTTTTTATTATTTATTTTTTATTCTTTGTAATTGTAATTATTTTTTTTCTTTAGGTAATTTAGAGCCGTACTTAGAACGCCCTTGTTTGCGGTTAGCAACACCAGTAGCATCTAGAGCACCACGAACGATATGATAACGCACACCAGGAAGGTCTTTTACGCGTCCGCCACGAACTAAAACAGAGCTATGTTCTTGTAAGGAGTGTCCCACGCCTGGAATGTAGGCAGTTACTTCAGAACCATTACTTAGGCGCACTCTTGCAAATTTACGTAAAGCTGAGTTTGGTTTTTTTGGAGTCATGGTAGTTACACGCAGACAAACACCCATTTTTTGAGGAGAACTGTAATGTTTAGCTTTTTTTTGCAAAACATTAAAACCGTAACTTAGAGCAGGTGCTTTAGTTTTGGAAGTTTTACTGCTACGACGTTTTTTGATTAATTGAGAAACAGTAGACATTTTTTATTTCCTTTCTTTTTTTAATTTTGGTTAGTTTTTTCAGCAAGTTCAGAAGTGGTTGCAGGTTCTTTTGGATATTTAAATAAAGTAGTTTCTAAAATACCTGTTCCTGCAGGAATTAAGCCACCAATAATAACATTTTCTTTAAGTCCGTAAAGATGGTCGGTTTTTCCTTTGATGGCAGCATCGATTAGAATTTTAGTAGTTTCTTGGAAAGATGCAGCTGACAGTAAAGAATCACTTCTTAAAGAAGAACGCGTAATTCCTAAAATAATGGGGCGCCCCACTGCTAAAAGTTTGTTTTCTTCTAACATTTTTAAATTAGCTTTTTTAAAGTTATTAATAGTAATTTCTGTGCCAGGTAAAAGTTGAGTATCACCTTCATCAATAATTAAAATTTGTTTAAACATTTGGTGAATAATAATTTCGATGTGTTTGTCGCTGATATAAACATTTTGGGCACGATAAACTTTTTGTACTTCTTCTAAGATGTATTTTTGAGCCTCTGTTGTGCCTGCCACTCTTAAAAGTTCTTTTAGATCAACCGAACCAGAAGTTAGTTTTTGACCGGGATAAACACTGTTGTTTTTGCTTACTAAAATATCGACATTAGGTTCCAAAATATAACGGTGCTCTGTGTCAGGGTCATTTTCTTCTGTGATTACAATTTCTGGATTTTGGGAACGGATTTTATCAATTTTTTTGATTTTTCCTTTTAATTCGCTGATTAGCGCTTTTCCTTTAGGTTTGCGTACTTCAAATAATTCTTCGATCCTTGGAAGACCTTGAGTAATATCTGAGGCAGAAGCAACTCCTCCAGTATGGAAAGTTCTCATAGTTAATTGAGTTCCTGGTTCCCCAATGGATTGAGCAGCAATAACACCAACAGCTTCGCCAATTTCTACTAATTTATTGGTAGCTAGATTGACGCCGTAGTCTTTGGCGCAAATACCATATTCACAATTACAAGTTAAAATGCTTCTAATAGGAACTTTTTTAATTTTGGCAGTAATAATTTCTTGGGCTTTGGACTCAGTAATTAATTCATTGCGCGCTATAATAAGGGCGTTGGTTTTGGGATGACAAATGTCGCAACTAGCAAAGCGTCCCATAATGCGTTGTTTGAGTGAAACAATTTCTTTGCCGTCGCTAATCATAGCTTCTACAACAAAACCGCGGTCACTATTGCAGTCTTCTTTGATAACAACAATATCTTGAGTTACGTCAACTAAACGACGCGTTAGATAACCTGACTCGGCTGTTTTGAGGGCAGTGTCAGTTGAACCTTTACGGGCTCCGTGAGTAGAGATGAAAAACTCAGAAACTTTCAGACCTTCTCGGAAAGAAGCTTTAACAGGGACTTCAATAATTTCACCTTTAGGGTTATTCATTAACCCTCTCATCCCTGCTAATTGAGTAAAGTTAGAAACACTACCACGTGCGCCACTTTCGCTCATCATAAAAATGTGGTTGTCTTGTTGAAATTCTTTCATTAAGCCTTCTTGAATTACATCACGAATATTTTTCCATTCGTTAATTACTAAACGACGACGTTCGGCATCTGTTAAAAAACCATCGTTGTACCAAGTCTCAATTTGAATATTGCGTGCTTCTACTTCTTGTAACAATTCTTGTTTATTGGAGTAAGTATTGATGTCTGCAAATGAAACTGTAATTCCTGCGATAGTAGAATACTTGAAACCTAAGTTTTTGATGTGATCTAACATTTTGGAAGTTTCTGTAATTTTCATTTGTTTGAAAAAACATGCAATAATCATAGATAGGAATTTTTTGTTAAAAGGTTTAGGGGTGGGAAGTTTTTTTAGGAATTGTTTGGGGTTGGTTCCTGGAGCTAAAAAATAAGCATCAGGGGTTTTGACATCCAAATTAAACTGAGTTGGTTCGTTAATGTAGGGGAAACTTGGAGGCAAAATGTCATTAAAAATTAATTTTCCTAAAGTAGTCATTAAATATTTTTGACGTTGTTCTTCGGTAAATGATAAATTAATTGCTTGTGGTTTGATAAAAATTCTTGTGTGAAGGTGGATTTCTTTATTTTGATAAGCGGTTTTGGCTTCGTTGATGTCAGCAAAAAAAGCTCCTTCATTGCGATGTTTGTATTGGTGTTCTGCAGTTCTTTGGGCAGCATCATAGCTGTTTATAGTGCGATCTTTTTTTTCTTCAATGGTTAAATAGTAGTTTCCTAAAACCATATCTTGGGAAGGTGTTACTACTGGATTACCATTTTTAGGGTCTAAAATGTTGTTCGAAACAAGCATCAATAAGCGTGCTTCGGCTTGGGCTTCTAAAGAAAGAGGGACATAAATTGCCATCTGGTCGCCATCAAAATCGGCATTAAAGGCAGGCGTAACTAAAGGGTGGAGGCGAATGGCTTTACCGTCAATTAATTTAGGATCAAAAGCTTGAATTCCTAAACGGTGTAGTGTTGGGGCGCGGTTTAAAAGGACCGGGTGTTCTTTGACTACTTCTTCTAAGGCGTTCCAAACTTCTTCATTCATTTTTTCATAAATGGTGTTGGCGTTTTTTTTGTCAATTCCTTTGGTTTCTTGTAGTTTTTTCAAAATGAAAGGTTTGAACAAAATAATTGCCATTTCACGAGGCACACCGCATTGGTGCATTTCTAAATCAGGACCTACAATAATTACGGATCGTCCCGAATAATCCACTCTTTTACCTAAAAGATTTTGACGGAAACGCCCTTGTTTACCGCGTAGCATTTCGGATAAAGATTTAAGCGGGCGATTTTTTTCGACGTTGTTAACGTTTTTTTTGCTAGTTTTGGCATTATCAAATAAAGCATCAACTGCTTCTTGTAGCATTCTTTTTTCATTTTTAATGATTAAACGAGGAGCTTTTTGGAGCATTTGTTTTTTTAAACGATTGTTGCGATTAAGGATGCGGCGGTAAAGATCGTTGACTTCAGTAGTGGCAAAACGACCACCATCTAAAGGAACCATCGGTCTTAATCCCGGAGGCAATACAGGAATAACATCCATTACCATCCATTCAGGTTTGTTGTCTGATTGATGAAAAGATTCGATGATTTCTAGTCTTTTAATAATGCTTTCTCTTTTTTGTTTGGAATTTTCCGATAAAGATTTGCGAAGGACTTTGATAGTTTTTTCTAAATTGAGATTTTCTAGTAATTTTTTAACCGCTTCGGCACCTGTTAAAGCTACAAAAGCGTTTCCAAATTCATAAAGAGCTTCACTGTATTGGGTTTCTGTAATAATTTCTTTAGGTTTGAATTCGGTTTTTCCAGGATCAATTACAACGTAAGAAACATAATAAACTATTTCTTCTAATTGTTTAGTTTTGATGTTTAAAAGAATAGCTAAACGGCTGGGAGAAGAGTTAAGGTACCAAGTGTGGACGATGGGGGTTTGTAATTCGATGTGTCCCATTCTTTCACGACGCACTTTGGTTTCGGTAAATTCAACTCCACATTTGTTACAAAATTGACTTTTGATGCTGACTTGTTTTTTAGAACAAGCACATTGGAAATCAACTACTGGACCAAAAATCTTTTGACAAAATAATCCTGATATCTCTGGTTTATAGGTGCGATAGTTAATTGTTTCGTAGCTAGTAACCTCACCATAAGACCACTGTCTGATTTCTTCAGGAGCAGCTAGACGGATTTTAAAATAATCATAATCTCTACTACCGTATTCTTTGTCAGATGAAATAGAAGGGAAGTGGTTGTATAACTTAAATAGGTCGTTTAATTTTTGAAAAGCAAGGGGATTGGTTTCAAATGCTTTTGTAAGGACAGCCATTTTAGTTTGTAAAAGATCTTGAAAATCTTCCATTCCTAGTTCAGTAAGAATGTTAATAACGGCTTCACTCAAATCTAGATTTTGTAAATTGCGAGGTAGGGCGAAGTTTTTGAGGATAGGTAAAACTTCTAAAAAAGCTTCTTGCAGTAAAAGCCTTAACTCTTCTAAAGTAAAAGTGTTAAAATCTTCCAAAGTATTGATTCCAGAAAGTTTTAATTTTTCTAAAACTGGAGATGAAAGATTTAAAGTTTCTACTGAAGTAAATAATCTGTTATCACTCATCTTTAATTATAACCTTCCTTTTTGTAATCAATTAAGGATTTATTAACTTCATTTTCTTTAGTATCGGTTTTGATTAGTTCTACATACAATCCTAAAGATTGTAATTCTTTAATGAAAACTCGGAAACTTTCAGGAATGCTTGGTTTAGGCAGTGGAGTTCCTTGCACGATGGCACTGTAAGTTTTGTTTCTACCTACAATATCATCACTTTTAACTGTTAAAATTTCTTGTAAGGTATGAGCAGCTCCATAAGCATAAAGCGCCCATACTTCCATTTCACCGAAGCGTTGTCCACCGTTTTGGACTTTTCCTCCCATAGGTTGTTGGGTCACTAAAGTGTATGGTCCTACGTTTCTGGCATGGAGTTTGTCATCTACCATGTGAGATAATTTAACCATATACATAACTCCTACAGAAATACGACTGTCATAAGGTTCGCCGGTGCGTCCGTCATATAAAACCATTTTGCCATCAGGATCTAAATTGGCTTCTTTCATGATTTCTTTAAGGTCGTAGTCATTAACGCCGTCAAAAACAGGAGTTGCCACTTTGATGCCTAATTTTTTGGCAGCCATTCCTAAATGGATTTCTAAAATTTGTCCAATGTTCATCCTACTAGGAACTCCTAAAGGATTTAACATGATATCAATTGGGGTGCCGTCTGCCATATAAGGAAGGTCTTCTTTAGGTAAGATGCGAGAAATTACACCTTTGTTTCCGTGGCGTCCTGCCATTTTGTCGCCTTCGTTGATTTTACGTTTTTTAGCGATGAAAACACGGATGTTTTCGTTGACACCAGCAGGAAGAACATCACCGTTTTTTCTGGAGAAATAATGAACACTTTGAACGATCCCCCCTTCACCAAAAGGAACCCTTAAAGAAGAGTCTTTGTATTCGCGGGCTTTTTCACCAATTACAATTTGAATTAATTTTTCAGAAGGAGAAGGTTCAATGTTTCCTTGAGGAGTTATTTTACCTACTAAAATATCTCCTTCTTTAACTTCGGAACCAGGAATAATAATTCCTCTTTCGTCAAGGTTTTTAATAGCATCAACGCCCACGTTGGGAACTTCTCTAGTGATTTCTTCTTGACCGCTACCTTTTTTTAATTCTCTAGTTTGAACTTCGTATTTATCAATGTGGATGGAAGTGTAGACATCGTGTTTGACTAATTCTTCTGACATAATGATGGCATCTTCATAGTTATAACCTTCCCAAGTCATAAAAGCCACTGTAACATTTCTGCCAAGTGCTAATTCGCCTTGAGATGTAGAAGGTCCACTTACTAAAATATCGCCTTCATTGATTTGTTCTCCCAAAACTACAATCGGTTTTTGCAATACTAAAGTGTCTTGGTTGGATTTGGCAAAATTGATGAGGGTGTATTCGGCTTGGTGTTCTTTGTAGTTGTTCTCGTATAAAGCCTTGGCTTGGGCGTAGGTAAATTCTTGGGTAGTATCGTAAAGGGTTTTGCCATTTAATGAAACATTTTGGTTGGGTTTTTTAGTGATAATTATTTTTTGAGCATCAACATAAGTAACAAATCCTGATTCGCGGGCAATAATTAAGCAACCTGAGTCTTTGGCAGCGCGATATTCAACACCTGTTCCTACAATAGGAGATTCAGGGATTAATAAAGGGACTGCTTGACGTTGCATGTTGGCTCCCATTAAAGCTCTGGAAGCGTCGTTGTGTTCTAAAAAGGGGATCGAAGAAGTTGCAACAGAGACAATTTGTTTAGGAGAAACGTCAGCATATGTTATTTGGCTTCTTTCAAAAATGCCTGTTTCACCGTTGCTACGAGCAATTATTTTTTTGTCTTTAAAAGCATTATTGGCATCCAAAACAAACCCAGCTGAGGCAATAATTTCTTCTTTTTCTTGGTCAGCTGTTAAATAATCTATGTGGCGCGAAAGGGTAGTTTTCCCGTCTTGGTGCAAAACCTTAAAGAAAGGAGTTTGGATAAAACCGTACTTATTGACTTTGGCATAAGTGGAAAGGGATGTGATAAGTCCGATGGAAGGTCCTTCAGGAGTTTCAATGGGGCATAATCTGCCGTAGTGGGAATTGTGCACGTCGCGCACTTCAATGCCTGCACGATCACGATTAATTCCTCCGATACCTAAAGCTGATACCCTTCTTTTTTGGGTTAATTCTGCTAAAGGATTGATTTGATCCATGAATTGCGATAAGCGTGAACTTGTGAAAAAAGTTTTGATTACACTCATTAAAAAAGTAAAATTAACTAGGTCGCCTGGACCGTTAACTTCGCTGAATTTGCTAGTGGAAATCATATCTTTGATATTTTTTTCAGCTCTGGTAAGACCAATTCGGAATTGGTTTTTTAACAATTCTCCAATTAATCTTAAACGACGATTCCCTAAATGATCAATATCATCAACAGTGCCTACGTTTTCATAAAGATTCAAATAATAATTAATACTTGCAATAACATCTGATAAAGTGATGTGTTTTTTGGTTTCTCTTTGGTCGTTTCCAATAAGTTTGACTTTGTGATATAGCTTGCCTGATTCGTCTTTTGAAGTATAGACTTCTAAAATTTCGTTAAAAACTCCTTGACGGTCTGCTTCTTTTTGATAAATATCTTTAGTTCCTAAGAAAAATTTAGATACTTTTTCATCAAGAGTGTGAATATTGTGTCTTAAATGATTGATAATATCGTCGTTAACTAAAGTATCTTTAGCTACTAAAACTTCACCAGTGCGAGAGTTGATGATGTTAGTTTTGGTGAATAATTCGTTTTTTTGGGGGTCTTTTTTATATGCTAAAATCTCTTCATCAGTTTCGTTTTCTAAATTATGTTTAGCGTCGAAGATTTCTTGGAGCAAAAAATGACGATTTTGTTTCAGGATTGCAATTTTTTCTTTGGTTAAAAGTTCGTCTTGTGCAATTATTATTTCTTGAGTTTCGGGATTGACAAAATCACAAGCTAAATAAGTGTTTTCAGCTCGGGTAAGAACGTCTAGTTTTTTGTTAAATTTGTATCTTCCCACTTTAGCCAGGTCGTATTTTTTTTGATCAAAAAGTCTTGTTCTGATAAAATCTCTAGCAGTGTCGACAGGAACTTTTTCGCCTTGACGGATTTTAGAATACAGTTCTGCCAAAGCATTGTCTGAGTCCATATCAGTTTCTTTATCAAAAACAGAATCAATGATAGCGCTTTTGCCAAAGACATTTTCGATTGCTTCTTTGCTGTCAAAACCTAGAGCATAAATAAAATTAGACAAGGGGATTTTTTTGGAACGATCTAGTTTGGCATACAAAATTTCTTTAGAGCCTTCTTCGTATTCAATCCAAGCACCACGTGAAGGAATTACTTGTCCAGAATAAGTGGTTCTGTTGAGTTTGCTGTCAAAATTACCTGCAAAATACACACTAGCGGAACGTACAATTTGAGAAACTACTACTCTTTCAGTGCCGTTGATAACAAAAGTCCCAGTGGGAGTCATTAGAGGCAATTCAGTAAGTAAAATATTGCTTTGTTTAGTTTCGCCAGTTAAAACATTTTCTAAAGTAGTTTTGACAAATAATTGGGCAACATAACTTATATCTTTAATTTTAGTTTCTTCAATGCTATATTTTGGGGGTGCTAAAAAATAATCATCAAAGTGAATTTTTAAATCCCCATTATAACTTTCAATAGGACAAAAATCCTGCAACAATTCTTTAATACCGTGTTTTAAAAACCAATCAAAAGATTGGTTTTGAATTTCAATTAAATTGGGCAAATCAACATCATAAATTGTTTTAGAATAATTACGACGTTGTGCTTTTTTGCCATATTTGACATTATGATAACCCATCTTATGCTCCTATAAATTATTAATTGGTAGTTTGTTTTGCCAAAATCTTTATTTTTAATTGTGTCTTTGCGATTTTTGGGATTTGGGGGGTTGGGTTATAAAAATAAAAACAATTCAAGACTAAAAAACCTGAGAAAACTCAGGTTTTTATATTACTTACAAGATAATAATTTATTGAAGTTCAACAACAGCTCCAGCTTGTTCTAACTTGTTTTTGATATCTTCTGCTAAAGCTTTGGAAACATTTTCTTTTACTTTAGAGTCAGGAACTTTAACAAAATTAGCAGCATCTAGCAAGCCTAATCCTGTTACTTCGCGCACTGTTTTGATAACAGCAAGTTTCTTTTTTTCATCAAAACTTTTCATAACTACTGTGAATTCGGTTTTTTCTTCTACTTCAGCTGAATTATTTGCTCCAGGAGCTGCAACTGCTAAAGCAGTTGGGTCAATTCCAAACTCTTCTTTCAAACCATCTAATAATTCTTTAATCTCTAATAAAGACATTTCTTTTAAAGCCGATACAAAAGCTTCTTTCGTTAACTTAGCCATGTCAATCTCCTTTGTTATAATCTTTTCATTCATAAATTAATTGTTTATTGTTGGGGGTTTTCTTGTTCTTTGGTTTGTACTAACATATTTAGACCAATTGCTAAATGTTGCAAAGGTGCAAACATTGAAGCAGCTAAAAGCGCTAACATTTGTTCTTTTGAAGGCAAAGTAGCTAAGGTTTTTATTTCTTGCAAGGAGACAATTTTTTGTTCCACGATGCCAGAAACTATTTTAACTGCTTTATTTTTTTTAGCAAAATTATAAATCGTTTTGATTGGTTCTAATAATTCTTGGGGACTAATAATTAAAGCTTTTGCTCCTTTTAAAAAGGTAACTAAATCATCTTGTTTGGCGTTGGTAACAGCTCTTTGCATGATGTTTTTGGGATATACTTTTACTTCACAACTAGTTTTTTTTAACTCACGACGCAGTTGCATAAAAGAGCTTACCGGTAAGCTTGCATATTCAAAAACAATAACTGTTTTGGCAGTGCTAATTTTTTCTTGCAAAACAGCAACTGAATCTATTTTTTTGGCTAACTGAGGTTTTATCATGATTATGCCCTTTTCCTTCCTTCAAAATTTTGATCTTGATTATTGTGAAATTGTAACAGGGTCAATTTTAATACCTGGTGCCATCGTAGTTGAAATAGTAACACTTTTAATGTAAGTACCTTTCACTGTACGAGGTTTAACAGCCATTAATTGAAGATATAAAGTTTTTAAGTTTTCTAGTAATTTTGTCTCATCAAAAGAAACCTTACCTAATATGGCGTGAATATTCCCGCTTTTGTCTAGGCGGTATTCAATTTTACCATTTTTAATTTCTTTGACTGCTTGTAAAACATCATTTGTTACAGTACCTGTTTTAGGATTAGGCATTAGTCCTTTGGGTCCTAAAAGACGCCCTAATTTACTTAATTGCGGCATCATTTCGGGAGTAGCAACTAAGACATCAAAATCAAACCAGTTTTTGGCAATTTTATCAATTAAATCTTGGTCGCCTACGTAATCTGCTTGGGCTTCTTGTGCTTGTTTAGCTTGTTCTCCTTTAGCAAGAACTGCTACTTTTAAGACTTTACCAGTGCCATGTGGTAAAACTAAGGCTCCTCTTAAATTTTGATCAACTTTTTTAGGATCTAAATTTAGATGAAAAGCACATTCTACCGCAGCATCAAATTTAGCAACTTGAGTTTGTTTAGCTAAGCTAATAGCTTCTTGAAGCGGATATGTTTTTTTAACATCAAACATTTGTAATGATGCTAAATATTTTTTGCCTCGTTTCATCGCAGTAATTCCTTTCTCAAAACAACTTGACATTTTTTAGAAATTTTTTTAATTTGAAATTTGAATAATTGGGGTAAAAACTATTTTAATATTTTAATCTTTTACTAAAATTCCCATATTACGAGCTGTTCCTTCAATGATTTTGCAAGCTTTTTCAACGCAATAAGCATTTAGGTCTGGAAGCTTTAAATTGGCGATTTCTTCTACTTGTTTGTGGGTGATAGTAGCTACTTTGGTTTGACTTGCATTAGCAGAACCAGATTCAATTTTAGCAGCTTTTTTTAAAAGATCGCTTGCTGGAGGAGTTTTAGTTACAAAAGTAAATGTTCTGTCCTCATAAACAGAAATGATAACAGGGATAACGAAACCCATTTGATCTTTAGTTGTTTCGTTAAATTGGGAACAAAAAGAAGGAATATTAACTTGGGCTTGCCCTAAAGCAGGTCCTACTGGAGGAGCTGGATTAGCTTTTCCTGCAGGAATTTGTAATTTTACCGTTTTAACAACTTTTTTAGCCATAAAAAACCTTTCTTTGGAACGGGGACTTAAAATAAAAAACTTGATAATTTGAGTTGTTTATTCTTTGTTTGTGTTTCATTAAATTTGGAATATTGTTGATATTGTCACATAAAAAAATATGATAAAATTTTTTAGACAACTTATTTTAACATAAATTTTAAATATTTGATAAAAAAATGTTAGAAATTATGAAAAAATTAAGATATTTCTTTGAAGTCGTTGAAAGAAATTTCTACTGGAGTTGCTCTACCAAACAAATCTACTTCCACTGTCATTTTTTCACGGTCGTCATCAATACTTGATACTTGCCCTATTTGACCCGAAAAAGAACCAGAAATAATTTCTACTTTTTTGCCGATAAAATTTTTATAATCGGGTTTATTGATGATGCCCATTTTTAATAAAACAGGATTGATTTCGTTTTCAGATAAAGGAACTGGTTTAGAACCCATCCCGCTGGAACCTAAAAAACCAGTAATTCGCGGAGTGTTTCTGACAACAAACCAAGATCGGTCAGTAATCATCATTTGAATAAAAACGTACCCGGGGTACATTTTACGCTCTTTTTTAACCTTTTTTCCATCCAAACGAGTTTCATAATATTCTTCTTTGGGAGACAAAACATTAGATACTAAATCACCTATGCCAATGCTTTCGACTCTTCTTAACAAATCGTCTTTTACAACATTTTCATAACCTGAATAAGTTTGAGCAATATACCATTTAAGGTGACATGTATTTTGGGAGTCTTTTTCTTGATCTTGTTGTTCTTGCGCTTGTGTCTCTTTTATTTGTTTTTCTGTTTTATTCATTTTATTTGCTCAACAAATTTTTGATTTTGACACAAAATTGGGTTAATTTGCCAATAACATAAGAATCTATGGCATGAACAAAAAGGATTAAGAACAATGTGAAAAAAATAACTTGTAATGTTTTAAACAAAATTTGTTTTAAGGAAGGCCAACTAATGTTAAAAATTTGCAAAAATGCATCTTTGAAAAAAGCAAATGAACCTATCGCAAAAATAAAAACACTCAAAAGAACTAAAGCACAAGGCAATGACCAATGCATAGTTTCAAACTGTTTTTGTTGCCATAATTGCCCACAAAGAGCAAGAGACAAAATAGAAGTGGTAATTAGTAAAATATTGAGCCAACTATATTCTCTTTTGATTACTTCTAATAACTGATTTGGTTTGTTTTCGCTTACTATTTTAATTCCCATAAAGTTAAAAACTCCTTTACTTAGTTTCTTGATGCAAAGTGTGTTTGTTGCAATAAGAGCAATATTTTTTTAAAGTTAAACGTTTTGAGTTTTGATTGGCTCGTGGTTTGGTGTTGTAATTGCGGTTTAGACACAAAACACAAACTAAAATATTTTTTTTCAAAAAAATAGCTCCTTTTATGTTAGAAAGTTGAAAAAACATTAATTTATTTTCAAAACATCTTTTTTTATTATATCATAAATCAGTGTTTTTGTGCAAAAAATAAAATATAAAAATTGCTTTGTGCAAAAAAATATCCCGGGAAGAAAATATTTGGAATGTTGGATGAAAGATGGTAAGAAAACTAACAGTAACCCAAATTAGATAAATGATTAGCTGCTTAAAAAAGCTAGTGATTAGTTTGTTTTTTGGAGGAGGCAAGGGTTAATTATCGCCAAAAATAAAAGTGGAGTAGATCATTAATGCAGCAGCAACACTTACATTTAAAGAATTGATTTTTCCATACATAGGAATTTTAACCAACAAATCACATTGCTGTTTTAATAAATGTCTAATGCCTATTCCTTCGTTGCCAACAATAATAGCCAAAGAAATGTTTTTAGGGATTTGGTGAAAAGATTGGGAAGAATTGATATCGGTACCAACGATTAAAACTTGATTTTTTTTTAGTTTTAAAATGGTTTGATGCAAATTAGTAACTAAAAAAACTTTAGTGTATTCCAAGGCACCACAAGAAATTTTGGCAACTGTGGAATTGAGTGGGACTTGATGTTTTTTACTCATAATAACACCATCCAAAGCACAAGCTTCAACAGTTCTTAAAATGGCTCCTAAGTTATGAGGGTCATTAATGGCGTCTAAAATTAAGAATTTTTGGAATTTGGCAGAATCTAAATAAGTGTCTAAGTCGTAAAAAGTGTAGTCACAAACATTGGCAGCGACTCCTTGATGGTTTTTTTGTTTGGTTAGATCATATAAAAACTTTTTGTCAACTAATTGATAAGCAATATTGTGTTTTTGCAAAAACATTATAAAAAGATGGTCTTTAATTTTTTCATCTAAATATAGTTGATAAATTTTTCTCTGCGCTTTAATTGCTTCTTTGATGGGGTTTTTTCCGTAAATAATCATATTAATTATTTGTTTTCTTTCGATTTTGTAGTTTTTGTTGGATGGGGTTTTTGGGAGATTTGGGTTATGACAAGGGATAAAATGATGATTAAAACTAATAAAACTTTTTCAAGTTTATCGAATTGAGACATTTCTTCAAAAACATCCAAAATAAATGAAGCTGTCATAAATCCCATTAACATTGCTACAAATAAAAGTAATTTAGCTAGATTTAAAGGTTTAGAAATTCTAAATAAAACAGTAAATAAAATGAAGATGGAAAGCAAAATGACAAAATTAGAAACTGTTTCTAATTGTTTGAAATCGGGAGTTTGGGTTGATACAAAACCAATTCGCACACCAAAAGTTAAGACATAACTAATAAAAGCTAGACTTGCATAGGGAAAGGCTTTTTTGAGATTATTAAGTAAAAAGTTTTTGCTGATAATTTCGTTGTTTTTTTCAAAAGATAAAAAAAGCGAAGGAATGCCAATTGACCAATAATCCATGACAAATTGTAATTTCAAAGGTGATAATGGATAGTAGCAAGGACGCCTTAAAAAATTAAATAAAATAACAGCAACTGCAAGCATAAAAGCAATAATAGTTTTGGTAAAAAACAAAATAGAGATTTTATCTAAATTGTTAATAATTCTTCTGCCTTCAAAAACTACTTTAGGCATGGAAGAAAAATTAGAATCCAACAAAACTAAATTAGCAATATTACAAGTAGCTTGGCTGCCTGATGCCATCGCAATGGAAAGATCGGCTTCTTTTAGGGCTAAAATATCGTTTACACCATCGCCTGTCATGGCAACTTTTTGTCCTGCTTGTTTAAAAGTTTGGATTAAGATTTTTTTTTGTTGGGGCGAAGTTCTTCCAAAAACATTATATTTATTAGCTATTTGGATAACTTCTTGGTCAGAAAGTCCTTCTAAACTGATGGTTTTATAAGCATCAATAATACCTACTCTTTGAGCTATTTGAGAAACTGCCACATGATTATCACCAGAAATTACTTTAACACAAACGCCATTTTTCTGGAAAAAATCAATGGTAGTAACTGCGTCTTTTTTAATAGTATCTTTGATGATAATTAAAGCTAAAGGAATGCATGGGATGTCGTGTAATTTTTGGTTTTTACAAGTTATTTGAGAAATACAAGGCTCAGGGCTTTTGGCTAATAAAAGCACTCGATAACCTGATTTAGTGTAAGTTTCAAAATCTTTTTGAATAAGGTGAAAATTGTTTTTTAAAATGAATTCAGGAGCCCCCAAAAAAATGGTTCCTAAATTGTTAAATTCAACTGCACTATATTTTCTTGTGCTGGACAAAGGAAGATTTTGGGAGGGTTGATAAGGAGTTGAAGTAGGAAAAGTATTGGGGCTAAATTTGTTTATTAAAGCATTATAAGTACTATTAGAAGTGGGGCAAGCAGATAAAAAAGAGTTCATTAATTTAGTAAAATCAAGTTCTTTAGGGTGATAAGGAATGACTTTTTTAACTTGCATAGTGCCATCAGTAATAGTTCCTGTTTTGTCGAGGCATAAAGTGTTTATTTGAGCTAACATTTCGATTCCAAATAGATTTTGGGCATAAGTTTTTTGTTTTGCTAAACGTACAAAACCTACTGCCAAAGAAATGTTAGTCAGCAAAAAAAGTCCCAAAGGAAGCATTGCTATCATCATGCCACACAAACCTAGTAAGGAATTTTGCCTGAAACCTGATATTTTATTATTTTCTTTATTAAAAGCAAAAAAAGCTAAAATAATAGAAAAAAGTGTGACGAAAATAATGATTGTTTTGATTAACGAAGATAAGTTTTGCATTAAAGGAGTGGTCGGTTTTTTGTATTTTTTAGCTTCTTGGAAAACTTTTTCAATATACATATCACTTCCTACAGCTACAATTTCGGCATAACTTTGACCTGATACCACGTAGCTACCAGAGTATAAAAAATCATTTTCTTTTTTGATAACTAATTTAGATTCACCAGTTAAAAGTGATTCGTTAACTTCTAAAACACCCGATTTTACCTTGGCATCAGCTGCAATTTGTTCTCCTGCTTCCAAAAATAAAAGATCTCCCAAAACTAAATCAGAAGAAAAAACCTTTTCTTTTTGACTATTTCTTATTACTTGAGAATGGTTTTTTATCAACAAAGATACTTTGTCAAGAGTTATTTTAGCTTTAATTTCTTGAATAAAACTAATAAAAACATTGGTTAAAGAAACTACTAAAAAAAATAAATGTTCATATTGTTCTATGAAAATAATGATTAATGCTACAATTAAAATCAACAAATTAAGATAATTAAATAAATTACTAAATAAGATATCTTTAATACTTTTAGAATTTTTATAGTTAGAAACATTAACTTGACCCGCAGTTTTTTTTTGTTCTACTTGCTTGTTAGTTAGTCCTGTAAAGTTTTGTTTTGTTGCGATATTGGGATTATTTAAAGATTCATTCATGCACAACCACCACACTTTTCTTAAATGATATCGGTATTTTTTTTATAAATTAATGGGTATTGGTAATAATTTTTGAAAGCCAAACTAAGAGTTTTTTTCTTGTGTATTTTTGGGCAAAAGCAAAAAATCAATTCTTCCGCGGTCGTTGATTTTGGTGCATTTAACCGAAACTGTTTCACCTATTTTTAAAACATCGGTGATTTTTTCAAATTTCATTTGATTAACGTGGATAAGTCCTTCGATTCCTGGACAAACTTGTGCCACAGCTCCAATTATTTTTCCTTGTTTGTCACTTAAAAAACGCAAAATAGAGGCTTGATAACAAGTGCCTATTTGAATTTCTTGGATTAAACTTTCAATAAAAGCGACTGTTTTTTTGACTGTTTCTAAGTTGGAATGCATTAAAAAAACGCGTCCGTCTTGTTCAATATCGATTTTTACACCATCATGAGATTCAATAATTTGATTGATGATTTTGCCACCACTTCCAATAATATCACGAATTTTTTCTGGTTTAATTTGCATCATACAAACTTTAGGGGCGTACTTCGAAACTTCTAAACGAGGTTGATAAATTGTTTGGCTCATGTGTTCTAAAATATGAAGACGTCCTTTTTTGGCTTGCAAAAAAGCTTCTTGCAAAATTTTAAAAGGGATTCCTTGAATTTTAAGATCCATTTGTAAAGCAGTAATTCCTTTATTGGTGCCTGCGATTTTTAAATCCATGTCTCCAACGTGGTCTTCTAAACCTTGGATATCGCTTAAAATAACGTATTTATTCGTTGCTTGGTCAAAAACTAATCCTACTGACATTCCTGCAACTGCTTTTTTTAAAGGAACTCCTGATGCCATTAATGCCAAAGAAGAAGCACAAACAGTGGCTTGAGAAGAAGAGCCGTTAGATTCTAGAATTTCAGAAACTACTCTAATAGTGTAGGGGAAGTCTTTTTCTTCGGGCAAAACTTGAGATATGGCTTTTTCGGCAAGAGTGCCGTGTCCGATTTCTCGTCTACTAGGGGCAGTATAACGACCAACTGCACCAACTGAAAAAGGAGGAAAGTTGTAATGAAGCATAAAACGTTTATTTTGTTCGTCGCTTAGACCGTCAATAATTTTGCTTTCTGATAAACATCCTAAGGTCACTGCAGCAAGGCTTTGGGTTTGTCCTCTAGTAAACAAAGCAGAACCATGAGCGCGGGGCAACAAATCAATTTGAGATTCAAGAGTTCTTATTTCTTCTAATCCTCTTTTATCTGGTCTTATTTTTTCTTGCAAAATTAAAGAACGTGTTTCTTGTTTGGATAATTTTTGAAATAGGGTTTCTGTTGTTTGTAAATGTTTTTTGTGGGCTTCGTAATCAAAAACAGTGGTAGTATCAATAGTTTTGAAAAAAGGAGTTTGTTTGGCTTGATATAGGATTTGTTCTTTTAATTGCTGTAAATCGTTTTTGCTGTTGCAACTTAAAATAGCTTGTTTAACTTGGGATTGGTGTTTGGCAAAAAAGGCTTGTTGTTGGGTTTGTTCGGTTTGGTGCAAGGTGTTTGTTATTTTAGCAGGTGCAAATTGTTGCTTGATATTTTCTTGAAATAAGCACAGTTTTTTAATATATTGGTGAGCAAAATTAATGGCTTCTAAAAAGTCTTGTTCGCTAACTTCATTGGCGTGTGCTTCTATCATAGTAACGTTGTGTTTGGTACCTGCAACCATCAAATGTAGAGTAGAATTGGCAAGTTGTTGCAAAGTGGGATTGATGATAAACTTGTCGTTGATTTTTCCTACATAAACTCCAGAAATAGCTTCAAAAAAGGGGATTTCAGAAATCAATAGAGAAAGAGAGCTTCCAAGCATGGAGGCAAGCTCGCTTTTAAAATCAGGGTCTAGGCTTAAAACTGTATTAATTACTTGCACTTCTTGTTGAAAATAATCAGGGAATAGGGGGCGTAAAGAACGGTCGATGAGGCGTGAAGTGAGGATTTCGTGATCGTTGGAACGTCCTTCTCGGCGTAAAAAACTGCCAGGAATTTTTCCAGCAGCATATAATTTTTCTTGATAAATAACAGTAAGAGGTAAAAAATCAAGATTATTGGGTTTGCGACTAAAAACAGTAGTTGTAAGAACCACTGTATCTTGGTAGCGTACTAAAATGGAAGCATCAACGTTTCTGGCGTAAGTTCCTATTTCGACTTGAAAAGAATCTTTTAAATTAGTAGTTTCAAAAACTTTTTTTAACACTTGAGATACTCCTTTAAGTAACTGGGTTGGGGTTGGGGGA
>NZ_JSWH01000080.1:0-9291 GCF_000803325.1 Chrysanthemum yellows phytoplasma | reverse complement strand
GATGGGTGCTTTGTTGGGGTAGGGAAGTAGCAATGCCCAAGCGGGTTGCCAGTTCAAAAATGGCTTGATTTAAAGGGATGTTTTTGATGCTTTTGTAAAAAAAAACAGGATTACCGCCTTTTTTACAAGACATACAAACTCCTATATTTCTTTCAGGAGACACAGAAAAAGAAGGCGTTTTTTCATCGTGAAAAGGGCACAACCCCATGTAATTTTTGCCTGATTTTTTTAATTGTACAAATTCTTGAACTAAATCAAGGATAGGCATTTTTTCATTGATTTGATCAATTAATTGTTTGTTATCTTGCATTTTGATCCGTTATTTTAAAATAATTTTTTCTTGGATGTATTTTTTGGCTTCTGCTAGTAAAAAGGTTTGTTGTTGGGCTGTGTCACGGTTTCTTAAAGTCACTGTGTTGTGGGTAAGGGTTTGGTCGTCTACAGTGAGACAAAAAGGAGTACCAATCATATCTTGTCTGCGGTATCTTTTGCCAATACTTTGGGTCTCATCGTAACAAACATCAAAATGTTTGGCTAAATACTGGTGGATTTCTTGGGCTTTGGCGCTGTGTGTTTTTTTGATTAATGGCAAAACAGCTACTTTGTAAGGTGCTAAAAAAGGGTGAAAAGTAAGGATTTGCCTTGTTTCGTTGGAGGTGCTTTCTTCGTGGTAATTGTTAATTAGAAAAGCAAAAAATAGTCTTTCTATTCCTAAAGAAGGTTCGATAACGTAGGGTAAAATTTTTTGTTTGGTAGTTTCGTCAAAATAAGTAAGATCTTTTTTGGAGTGTTGTTGGTGGGTTTTCAAGTCGAAGTTTGTTCTGGAAGCAATCCCCCAAAGTTCATCAAAACCCCAAGGAAATTTGAATAAAATATCGCAAGTTTGTTGTGAATAATGGCTGAGGTTTTCTTTTTTGTGATCTTTAAATGTTAAATTTTGCGGGTTCATACCCAAAGTAATTAAAAAATCATACATTAAGTTTTTCCAGTGGTTAAACCAATGGGCTTCGGTGCCTGGTTTGCAAAAAAATTCTAGTTCCATTTGTTCAAATTCACAAGTACGGAAAATAAAGTTGCCAGGTGTCACTTCGTTGCGGAATACTTTTCCAATTTGGCAGACTCCAAAGGGAAGTTTTTTTCTGGTAGTTTTTAAAATGTTTTTAAATTGGATAAAAATTCCTTGTGCTGTTTCAGGTCTTAAATATAGAGGTTTGGAGTTTTCCAAAATGACTCCTTGATGGGTTTTAAAAAGCATGTTAAAAGGTCTGATGGGTGTCCAGTTGGAAGTTCCTAAGACTTGGTTTTTGACTAAATAGTCATGCATTTGTTCGTAGGACCAACCGCTAATATCTAACTGTGGATTGTGGCTTTCGATGAGTTTATCAGCACGAAATCTCTTGTTGGTGTCTTGATTTTCGGTAAGGGGATCCGAAAAAGAATCCAGATGACCTGAGGCTTTCCATACGGTAGAATTAAGTAAAATGGATCCATCTAACAAAACATTATTGGGTTGTTCTTGGACAAATTTTTGCAACCAAGCTTTTTTAATGTTGTTTTTTAATAAACTGCCTAAAGGACCATAATCCCAACTATTGGCAAGTCCTCCATAAATTTCACTGCCTGCAAATACAAATCCTGTTTGTTTGGCTAATGAAATAACTTTGTCTAAATGTTGCATCCCAAATCTCCTTTTTGTTGTTGGTGTTGAGGTTTTGATTTTTGCGTTGTTTTTTTTTTTTTTGATTTTGTTTTTTTGAGTTTTTTCAATTATAATTATTTAATATCCAAAGCGACTTAATAAATCTTTTTGGTTGCGCCAATTAGGATACACCTTGACCCATAAATTAATGTGAGTTTTGATTTGCAAATGGCAATTGAGGTCTTGGCGAACATGTGTTCCTATTTGTTTGAGTTTGGAGCCTGCCTTGCCAATTAAGATTTGTTTTTGAGAGCTTCTTTCTACCAAAATCAAGCCCCAAATTTCTAATAAATGTTCTTTTTGTTCCATTTTTTCAATTATTACAGCTGAGGCGTGAGGGATTTCTTCGTGGACATAATAAAGGACTTTTTCGCGGATTATTTCTGCTATCCAAAGTTCTTTTTTTTGATCAGTAATCATGTCTTGCGGATAGTAAGCGACCCCTGGTTTGATATTTTGATAGATATTTTCTTTTAAAAAAGTGGTGTTTTTGGCTTTGATAGCAGAAAGTGGGATTACTGTTTGAAAAGAAAAATGGTTTAAATAGCTTAAAATAATAGCATCAATTTGGCTTTTGCTCTTTAAACGGTCAATTTTGTTGATGACTAAAAAAACTGGTTTTTTGGTTTGGAAAATCATTTTTAACAAAGTTTCTTCTTTGGGATGATAAAAGGAATCTGTTAAAAAGAGAATTAAATCAACGTCTTTGATGCTTTGAAAAGCGATGTTGTTCATTTTTTGGTTCAATAAATGTTTATATTGGTTAATTCCTGGGGTGTCTACAAAAATATATTGGGCGTTAGGTTCGTGGCAAATGCCAATAATTTTGTGGCGTGTTGTTTGGGGTTTGGCGCTTGTGATGGCAACTTTTTGTTGGGTTAATGCGTTTAGAAGAGTTGATTTGCCGACGTTTGGGCGTCCCAAAATAGCAATAAAACCAGATTTAAAATCCATGTAAGTCCTCAATTTCTTAGTTATTTTTTTGTTTTTCTTTTTCCTTGTTGTTGCTTGTGCGGGTTTTTTTATTTTGGTTTGTTTCTTTTTTTTGGTTTTTATAGGATTTGGGGCTGCTGCTGCTGTTTTATGTGGTTTTGTCTAAATTTAGACCTACGTTTTGTAAAATTTTTTCTTGTAAAGCAAGCATTATTTGAAACTCTTCTTCGGTGCGGTGTTGATAACCCTTAAGATGCAAAAAACCATGCACTGCTAAAAAAGCAATTTCGCGTTCTAAACTGTGCTTGGCTGTTTGTGCTTGGACTTGGGCTTTGGAAAAAGAAATAAAAACATCGCCTAAAGAATTGTCTTCTAAGCCTGCAAAAAAAGTTAAATCATTAGGAAAAGACAAAACATCTGTGGGATAATTTTTTTGGCGATAAAAGGAATTAAGTTCTTGAATTTTTTCGTTGGTAACAAAAATGAGATGCATTAATTTTTTTTCTTTGATGGGTAAAAACATTTTAATTAATAAAGATTTAAAATGTGTGATGCAAAAAGAAGTTTGATTGTGGATTTTAATGATCATTTAGCATTTCCTATTTGGGGTTTGGGTGGTGGTTGTAGTTTTGGTTGCAATTGAGTTGTTTTTTTGGTAATTTTTAATAATGAGATTATTTTTTGATGATTTGAGCGAACATTTGAACGAATAAAATAAAAAGACATTTGCAAAAAAAACTTAAGCAAATATAAGAAAATATAAAATAAAAAAAGCAACTTATTTCAAGTAGCTTTTAATTGATTAAAACATTAACGCTTTTTACTACGCATATTTTTTTGGCGATTTTTCTTTTGTACGCTTGGTTTAATATAATGTTCTTTGCGACGCGCTTCTGCTAGTACACCAGATTTAGAAACTTCTCTTTTAAAACGACGTAGCGTTTCTTCGATAGTTTCTCCTTTACGAAAAACAGTTTTTGGCATTAATATCTCCTTTCCGTAATCTCAAATTAAAAATTAGCAATACTACTTATATTGTATCTCTTTTTTGTTGTTTGTCAATAAGAAAAAGCAAAAAAATAATTAAATATTTTTGTAAGTGGTTTTGTCTTTTGTTTATGGTCGTTTTTTATGGTGAAATTTGTCATAAATACGGTTAAATGAAATGCAATAGTAATAATGTATTTTTATATTTATATAAATGAGTAATTTTAAATTTGAAGTTGTTTTTGTAATTGTTTAGTTTTTAAGTATAATTGAAAAAAATGACTGCACTGTTCAAGCATGTTTGTGATAAAATTCGGGTCTTCTTTGACTTCGATATTTTTGTTGGTTTGGTCGTTTTGATAGACTAAAAAGTAAGCTTTAATTGATTGAGAACAATAAATTTGGGCTTGGAGTTGGGCATAATAGATAGTAGGCATTTTTCCTTCATTTAAAAAGGATTGCCAAGTATAAGAGGCAAAAGAAATGGGGCATTTGATTTCTAAGAGGCTTTGGGATTGGGCGTCCCATCCATCCAAAGAAGCAGACATGAAATCTTTGACAAAGACTTTGGGTTCGAATTGCATTTTTTGTGTTTGGTTGAAAAAATTTCTTGCTTGGGGTTCCAAAATTCGTCCGCGTTTCATTGCTTCGTTGTCTTCGATTGGAGTGCCAAAAACTTTTCTTTTTAATAATTGCTCTTTGGTTTCAAATGGATTTAAGCCCATGATAGCTGCTACTTCGGAAGCATTAATGTATTTTTTGCGATGATTGTGCCAAGCTAAGGTATTTTGTTCTAATTGCATATGGCATCAACTATTGTTGGCACCAAAAGGAAAGTCCAAAAAAAGCCATGGTTAAAACAGTAAGAAAGCAGTTTAAGAAGAATTGTTCGCCTTTGATTTTGCGTCCTTGTTTTTGTTCGGAAAAAGAATTTCCCAAAGAAAAGCTGTCGTTGCTATCTGCTAAAAATAAAGTACTTAAAATGATAAAAGTACAAATAGTTACAAAAAAAACGGTATAATTCATAAAAATCTCCTTTGATTTTGGTAATTTGATTTTGGTAATTTGATTTTGGTAATTTGATTTTGTTGTTTTGTTGTTTTTAAATTTCTAATCGATTTAATAAAATAATGATTGATGATTCGTTTTTTGATAAATGTTTAAAATTTACTTACTCTTTTATTTTAGCAAGACAAGCAGTTGTATTTTCAAATATTTTTATATTTTGGGAATTTATAAAGCGTACTTGGATTAAATCTTGCATGATGGCTTCCACTACGCCCAAGCCGAGAGTTTTGTGTTTGACTTTGTCTCCTTTTTGAAAAAAGCCATTTTCATTAGTGCAAGATACTTGGTTTGATTGGTTTGGTTGAAATAAATGTGGGGAAAAATAATTTGGTCTTGGGGTTTCTTTTGAAAAAAAGCCCATTTCTTGTAAAAAGCGTGAAGGTTGACTGTCTATTTGTTTGCCATATGAAACTCTTTGATAAGCCCCAGTTAAAAATAACTTTTCTTCGGCTCTTGTAATTGCTACATAAGCTAGACGTCTTGATTCTTCTAAATCGCTTTTTTCTTTTTGGTTGCAATCAAAAAAAATATCTTCAAAAGCAGCTATAAAAACCACTCTAAATTCTAAACCTTTGACTTTGTGAATAGTAGAAAGTTTAACGCGATCGTTTTTGCTTGGGGTTTTGGGGTCTTGTTCGGTTTGTTCGTTAATTTCGCTATACAAAGATATTTGATCTAAAAGTTGGGTTAGTTTTTCAAAAATGTTTCCTTCCAAATTTTTTTCTGCTTGCATAAAAACTGATTTTAATTCTTCGATGTAATGTAAAGCAGTCTCAGAATCTTTTATTGATTGCATTTTGTAAGTTTCATCGTTTTTGTGACAATACTTAATTTTTTCATCAATATGAGTAATTATATCACTAAGACAGTCAAAAGAATCATTAATTAGTTCTTGGCGTAAAGCTGTAATTAATTTTTGAAATTCGTTTAGTTTAGTTTTGGTATTTGGTTGAATTGGAGTTTGGTCTAGGTAGTTAAGGGCGTCAAAAAGAGCTAAGTTTTTTTCTTGGGCAAGTTGTTCTAGATGTGCAAGTGAAGTTGTTCCAATTCCTCTTTTAGGGGTGTTAATGATGCGTTTGAAATCAAAATCTTGTGAGGGATTTGCAATAACATTGAGATAAGCTAAAAAATCTTTGACTACTTTGCTTTGGTAAAATGAAATACCTCCAAAAACTTGATAAGGAATGTTGTTTGCTAAGAATTTTTCTTCCAAAGGGCGTCCCAAAATGTTAGTACGATATAAAATAGTAAAATCTTTATAGCTGCAAATACCTTGTAAAACAAGGTTTTGGATGGTTTTTGTGATGTAGTCTGTCTCTTCTTTATAATCTGAAAAAAACTTGTAAATAACAGGTTCGCCTCCGCTTTTAGTGCTTTTGAGATTTTTTTTAAAAGGATGGTCTTCGTTGTGTTTAATCAAAAGGTTGGCTTTGTCTAGGATGTTTTTAGAAGAACGGTAATTTTGTTCCAAAAAAGCTAATTGAGGACTAAATTTATTTAAGAACAATTGGCTGTTTTCAAATCTGGCTCCTCGAAAAGAATAAATGTTTTGGTCAGGGTCTCCTACTACAAAAATATTTTGGTGGTTTTGGGCTAAAAGAGTCAAAATTTGGTATTGGAAAAAATCAGTATCTTGGAATTCATCAACTAATAAATATTGGAATTTTTGTTGATAAAAAGCCCTTACATCGGCATTTTCTTGGAGCAGTTGGTGCGTATATAAAATAAGGTCATCAAAATCAACTAAATTATTGTTTTGCAAAAAAATTTGATATTTAGCTTTGATTGGCATTTCGAATTCGTATCTGTTTTCACGTTGAAAATTGTGTTCTTTTTGGGTTGCGTGTTGCAAAGTGTCTTTGTTTTGTGGTTCGTGTTTTCTTTTGATAGCAGAAATGTTTTTTCTTAATTCGCTAATTTTTATTCTTTTGGGGTCGATATTCATTTCTTTTAAAATGTCTTTGATGATTTTTTTGCAGTCGTTGTCATCTAAAATTTTAAAATTGGTGCGATATGAAAATGGTAAAAAGGGGATAAATTTTCTCAAAATTTGGTTTCCCAAAGAGTGAAAAGTGCAAATAGTAATGCCTTTGGTTTTTTCTTGACCGATCATTTTGGCAAGTTTTTCTTGCATTTGTTTGGCAGCTTTGTTGGTGAAAGTAAGGGCTAAAATTTGGTTGCTTGGTAAGTTTTTTTGTTCGATTAAATAAGCAATTTTAGCATTTAAAGTGGTGGTTTTACCAGTGCCTGCTCCTGCTGCTAGATAAAAAGATTTAGCATTGCTTGTGACTGCTGCAAGTTGGGGTTTATTTAATTTTTCTAAAAAATTGGTTTTATTGGAAAACATTTTTATACCTTTTATTTTGTTGTTTATCCTTTTTGTTTTGTGGTGTTTTTTCTGGGAGTGTTTTTTGGTTGGGTGATTTGATGGGATTTATTAGTTTTTATTTTTTTAGTAGAACAAATTTATTTTTGAGGATTTGATTTTAAGCTTACTACTTCATTGAAATTAAGTTCTTGCGTTTTTCCATTTGTGTCTTTTGTGATTTTGTCTGCTGCAAAATAACCTTGTCTTAGAAATTGCAAATGGTTTTTGCAACAACAGCTTTTTTGTAAACTTGATTCTACAAAACCTTTTTTGATATGCCAGGATTTATAGTTGAAATTTCCATTTGTGCAAAGTAGTGGAGCAAAAAAATTAAAAGTGGCTTTGCAAGCAGTCTTTGCTTCTACAAAATGAATAGTTCCGTTTGGTTTTCTATCTTTAAAGCCGCTGCCGCTTTTGGTTTGGGGGTCGTATGTTGCAAGAATTTCTGTTATTTCTCCTTTGTTGTTTTTGACAACATCGTAAGCTTTAACAAAATAAGCATGAAATAATCTTACTTCTTCGCCCAAAGTTAATCTTTTATAATTTTTATCTGGTTTTTGGAGTGCAAAATCGTCTTTTTCAATGTAGAGATGGCGGGAAAAATAAATTTCTCTTTCTTGGGTTTGTTCTTTTCCTTTTGTTTGTTCTTGATTTTGTTCTGGGGTTTTTCCTTGGGTTTGAGATGTGTTGCAACATTTACAAGTATGAAAATTATTAGTCCAAGGAGCTTTTAGATTTTCTATTTGGTTTTCAGGAAAGTTAGTAATAGTAAGTTTGAGGGGGTTTATAACTGCCATGCGAGGCAAGGATTTTCCTTTAAGGTCATCTCTTACAAAAGATTCTAACATTTCTTGTTTAACTTGTGAATTTACTTTGGATAAGCCTGTTTCAAGGACAAAATTTTTGATAGCTTCAGGAGTGTAGCCTTTTTTGCGGATGCCTGATAAAGTTGGCATTCTAGGGTCATCCCAACCTGTTACTAAGTTTTTTTCTACCAAATTATTAAGATGTCTTTTGCTCATCAAAGTTTGGGTAAGATTAAGTCTTCCAAATTCAATTTGGCGTGGAGTATGTTTGGCTTTTGTTTCTTTGATTATCCAATCATATAAAGGTCTGTGGTCTTCGAATTCCAAAGAACACAAAGAATGTGTGATGTTTTCAAAGGAATCTTCCAATGGATGAGCGTAATCATAGGTAGGGAAAATATGCCAATGTTTTTGTTTTAAAGTAAAAGCAGAAAGAATACGGTACAAAATAGGGTCTCTCAAATTAAGGTTAGGGCTTTGCATATCAATTTTGGCACGCAAAACTTTGCTACCTTCTACAAATTTTCCTTTTTTCATTTGTTCAAATAGCAAGATATTTTCTTCAATACTACGATTGCGATAAGGAGAATTGGTACCTTTTTGGGTTAAATTACCGCGACTTTGGGCAATTTGTTCAGCGGTTTGGTCATCAACATAGGCTTTTCCTTGTTTGATTAAAAAAAATGCCATTTGATACATTTGAGGGAAATAATCTGAGGCAAAAGTGATTTTGTAAGGAGTGTATCCCAGCCATTTGATGTCATTGAGGATGGCATTAACATAAATTTGTTTTTCTTTGGAAGGGTTGGTGTCATCATAACGTAAAAGGGTTTTGCCTTCAAAAAAATGTGCCAATTCAAAATTAATAATGATGGCTCTGGCGTGTCCTAAATGTAAAAAACCATTGGGTTCGGGCGGGAAACGTGTAATGATTTGGCTGCATTTTCCGCTTTGGAGGTCTTTTTGAATGATGGTTTTGATGAAATTTGATTGTTTTTGCATTTTATAAGTCCTTTTTCTTTTTATTTGGTTTATTTGGGGTTTGGGCTTTTTGGGTGGTTTTGTTTGTGAAAAAATTTGTTTGGGAATCTTAGTTTTGGTCTCCAATTTTTATTAGTTAATTTATGTATTTTATTTATGATTAGAAATATAATTTAGGATTTTGAAAAAATAGACTTCTAAATATCGCTGTCAATATCATATCCTTCATATATTTTAATCAAAACACTCTATTATATTATACTAGCATTTTGAAAATATTTTTCATTTTAACAGTTGGAAGTTGGTGAAAGTGGGTTAGGGTTTATATTAAATTTAGATTTGCATTAAGCATATATCAATTTACAAAAAAAGACATTCATTTAATGAATGTCTTTTGTATTTTAAAAAAATGGAGAATAAAAGCAAGAAAAAGTAAGGAATAAATTATA
>NZ_JSWH01000079.1:0-7905 GCF_000803325.1 Chrysanthemum yellows phytoplasma | reverse complement strand
TTTTTTTATAATGAGGAGTAGTTTTTTTATTAATTAAACGTTTTTTAATCCATAAAAGAGTATAAGTCATAGAAACTGTAAAGACAAAAAGGCAAGAAAAGACCAAACAAACAAAGTCATAACATGAATAAACAAAACGATAACGTTTATGATGGCGATTTTCCTTATCTTCTAAATTTTGGGCATTTGCAGGATTATTTAATTTTTGTTTAAAAGGAGAAAAGAAAACATAAGGAAACATTTTAAAAGGATCTCTTTTAGCTGCTTGTTTTTCTGAAGTTATAATTGGTTTGTCTTTTTGCAGATCTTGAAAATAATCTTGCATAGATAAAAAGCCAAATAAACTAAAAAAGGTCATATAAAGCAAGGGATGAATAAAAGCTATCCACATTTTTTTATAAGGAATAGCATAAGAATTGACTTTAAAATAAAAATATAGATAACATAAAGGAGCTAAAGTGTGGTGGAGATGAGAAAGAAAAAAAGAAAGACTAAATTTAGGTTCGTAAAAATGTCTACCTTTATCAATTAAAGTGTGAAAAATTAAAGCTGTCATCAAAATGCTAACTAAACATGCAAAAACTACATAATGATACCAATTTTTTTGTCTTACTTTGGTAAAAAATAAAGCATAAACAATTAATACAAATAAATTACTTTGATGGGTAAAATACCAAACTGTTTTGATAAAAGTGTGGTGCCCAGGATAATAACCTTCTTCGTAATCTAAAATGTTGTCTTCTTTTCCTGTGGTGTCAAAATCAATTTCAGGCATAAAAGTAGGGGCTTTGTACTTATATTGCCAATAAATTTGTCCTTTGTTAACACATTCTTTAAAATCATGAAAAAAAACAAGCATTAAAGTACAAATAGACAACATTAAAAAAAGAAAAACAACATTGGGCTTTTTAAAATAATTTCTTAAAACAATTTTTTTAAATCTTAATTTTCTTTTCATATCTTTCCTTTTTGGTTTAACATTTAAATATTTACAAATGCAATTAAAATAATGGATAATGAAGATAAGTTATAAATTTGATTAATGATAAATTATTGATGATGAGATTTATTTTTAGAAACAATAGGTTGAATAATGTTTTGTTCTAAGGCTTGGGGAAAAGGATATTTTTCTTCTCTCATTCTTTTAAATAACAAGTAAATAAAACCTCTTTGATAATCAATGCGAGTAATAACTGCTATTTGGGGTTCGTTTTGAACTTTGGCGCGAGTTCCTATTAAATAATTTTTAGCTGTGGGTTGCAAAAGCACTAACCTACTTCCTTATGGGTTCACTTTATCAAAAAGTGTAAATAAAAAAACAAACTAGTTAGTTTGTTTTTTTATTGTAAAATATTAAAAAACTTAATAGTAAAGATTTTAAGCAACGAAAAGATCTTTAAAACTTTTGCTAAATTTGAAAGTAGGAACCTTTTTAGCTGGAATGTCAATAGTTTTACCAGTTCTTGGATTTTTTCCTTCGCGAGCACTTCTGTGTTTTACTTCAAAGGTGCCAAAACCTGTTAAAGTAACTTTTTCATCTTCTTTGAATTCTTGAAGACTTTGAGAAATAACTTCAATAAAGTTATTAAGAAATTTATCAGCTTCTTTTTGACTAACGCCATTTTTTTCAGCTAATTTTCTTAAAAATTCTAATTTGTTCATTTTTTGCCTCCTTTTCTTTTTATTTACGTACTTATTATAACATCAAAAAAATAATTTACAAGCGCAAACCAACAATTATTTGAAATTATTGGTAATTATTTGCATTTTATTCTTAATTGACTGCGGGGGTGTTTGCAAAATGGATTAAAAAAATGGTGGGTGGGTAAAAAAATAATTTAGAATTCACTTTTGAAAGGTCTTTGCATTAAAGTTGCAAAAACAGTTTCAAAGGGCTTGGATTCAAAAATTAATTGATAAGAGGCTTGAATAATGGGCAGATCTAAATTATGTTTTAATTGCAATTGATAAAAAGCATTAAGAGTTTGGAATCCTTCGATGGTTTGCAAAGAAGAGTCAATAATTTGTTGGTAAGTAATGCCTGCAGCAATTTTAGCACCAGCATTAAAATTTCTGGAGTATTTGCTAAAAGCAGTCACAATTAAATCACCTAATCCTGGAAGTCCTAAAACGGTTTGGGGGTTTCCTTGATAAAAAGTAACTAACACCGACATTTCTAAAATACCACGACTCATCAAAGCTGCTTGAGAATTAATTCCAAAGTTCTTGGCTACTAAAATACCGTTAATAAGGGCTAAAACATTTTTAAAAGCACTGCAAATTTCATTTCCTACCAAATCAGAAGAAGTATATACTTTCAAATAATTAGGGCAAGAAAATAATTTTTGAATTTCCAAGGCAAAAGCGGGATTGGAAGAAGCTGCAGTTAACAGAGTTAATTTGCGTAAAATAACTTCTTCAGCATGCGATGGACCCATTAAGGAAGCAAAATTAGCTAAAAGAGGGGCAGGAATAACTTGTTTGACAATTTCAGAAACACGCAAAAAAGTTAAAGGTTCAATACCTTTAGAAACATTGACAAACGATTTGGGAGTAGTTAACATAAGGGCAATTTGTTTGAGAAGATGACGCATAAATTTCATAGGAACTGCCAAAACTATCAAATCAGAATAATCAAGGGCTTGTTTAAGGCAAGAAACTGCTTTGACATTTACTAGTGGAGCATTAAAAATGGGATGTTTTCCTTGATTTATTTTTTCCACATAAGAAAGGTTAGTGTCATAGAGTAAAACTTGATTGTTGTTATCAGTTAAAACTTGTGCCAAAGTAGAACCCCAAGCACCACTGCCAATAATAGTAATTTTCATAAAATATAGCTTCTTTCTTGTAATCAAAATAGCAAAAACGGTCATGAAAAAAGTTACAGCAAAAATGACAAAAGTTTTTTTGATAATTAAAAATAAGGTTGAATTTTTTTTCAACCACTATAATTAAATCATAAAATAAGAACAAATAATAAAATACTTGCAAACAAAATGCAAAAAGAAGGGGAAGGAGAAAAAGGGGGATTCAAAATAGTTTTAAAAATTAGACTTTTTTTGATGAAAAATAATTTTGAGGGGTGTTCCTTCTAAATCAAGGCTTTTTCTAAATTGATTTTTTAAAAATCTTTCATAAGAAAAATGAATATGTTTAGGGTCATTAACAAAACAAAGAAATTCAGGAGCTTTGGTTTTAGTTTGAAAAATATATTGAAACTTAGCTTTTTTTTGATTAAAGAAAGTGGGAGGAGTTATAAGAGTTGCTTCTTGTAAAATATCGTTTAAAAGACTAGTGCTAAACTGACTTTTATAATTGTTAAAAACTCGTTTTAAAATAGCAAAAATTTGAGTAAGACGACTTTTTTTCAAAGCTGATAAGAAAATAACAGGCGCATAAGATAAAAAAACAAACTCTTGACGAATTTTTTGCTCAAAGTTCTTTAGGGTATTGGTATCTTTTTCTAACAAATCCCATTTATTGACAATAATAATGCAAGCTTTATGATGTTCTAAAATAAACCCTGCAATATTTTTATCTTGTTCTAAAATACCTTCTTTAGCATCTAAAACTAAACAAGCAATATCTGCTTTTTCCAAAGCACCTAAAGCACGCAAAACGCTGTATTTGTCTTCTTGTTCATAAATTTTACCTCTTTTTTTAATACCTGCAGTGTCAATAATTTGGTATTTTTGCCCATCATTTTCAAAAAAAGTATCAACAGCATCGGTGGTAGTTCCTGCCATATCAGAGACAATCATTCTTTGGGATGCTAAAAGAGAATTAGTAAGGGTTGATTTGCCAACGTTTGGGCGTCCCACAACACAAAATTTAATAATGTTGTTGTCTTTTTCTTGGTTTTGGTTTTGTTCTGGTTCTAACAGTTGTTTTTCTGGGATTTCATAATTAAATTCGGAAGGGGGGCTTTGCAAAGCTGTATCTATTGGAAGGTCTTCTAAAAAGGAAGAATCAGAAATTAAAGCAGCATCGCGCATAAGAAAAACAATTTTATCTAACAAATCACCTATACCTATACCATGTTGAGTACTAATTGCAAAAGGAGTATCAAATCCCAGAGCATAAAATTCATAAGTGTTAGATAATAAATTGTGGTTGTCAATTTTATTAACTGCCAAAAGAACTGGTTTTTTAGTTTTATACAAAAGTTTAGCTAAATAAATGTCATTTTGAGTAAGTCCTGTTTGCCCATCAACTACAAAAACAATTACATCAGCTTCATCAACTGCAAGTTGAGCTTGTAATTTAATTTGTTCCAAAAAAGGAGTTGATTGAATTTCGATACCGCCCGTATCAATAACTCCAAATGTTTTAGTAAGCCACTCGGCAGTAGCATAAATGCGGTCCCGAGTAATGCCTGCTTTTTGATGAGTAATAGCGTGTCTTTTCCCAATAATGCGGTTAAACAAACTTGATTTGCCAACATTAGGACGACCCACAATAGCAATTTTAAAAGACATTTAAGTTCTCCTTTTTTTATCAATTAAGGCAATAATTTTGGCAATTACTTCATCAATCGATAATTCGGTAGTATCTAGTAAAATGGCATCTAAAGCTTTAGATAAGGGAGCAAGTTGGCGATGATAATCTTTATGATCGCGTTCCTTGAGTTGTTTCATAATTTGAGCAATGTCTGTGATTTTTCCTTTTTGGGCATCTTCTTGTTGTTTTCTCAAAGCTCTTTTAGTAATGTTGGCAGTAAGAAAAATTTTTAAATTAGCATCTGACATTACAACTGTTCCAATATCTCTTCCATCCATAATTAAATTAGGAGTATTGCCACAAATTTCTTTTTGCAATTTCAATAATTTAGTTCTTACAGCAGGAATTAAAGCTACTGAAGAGACATGTTTTTCGACGTCCAAAGACTTAATTTTTAAAGAAACGTCTTCTTGATTAAGAAAAATTTTATTACAAGAATAAGAAAGATTGATTTTATCTAAAGCTTGATTAAGACTTTTTTCATGATGCCATGAAACTTCATTTTCTAACAAATATAAAGTTAGTGCCCGAAACATTGCTCCAGTATCAATGTGATTCCAACCTAATTTTTGGGACAACTTTTTACTAATAGTGCTTTTGCCAGAACCTGCCGGACCATCAATGGCGATTTTAAAACTTTTCATATGCATATATAACTAACTCCTTATAGTGATCTTAAATTTACTAAATTAATGCGGTATTTGAGTAGTTAAGGTTTTTAATTTTTTAATTTCATGAATTTTTAAAGGGCGATAAGCACCTATTGTGAGATTTTCAATAGTTAAAAAAGAATAACGATAACGTTTTAACTTTAAAACTTGATAGCCTAAAACTTGCATCATTTTACGAACTTGCCTGTTTTTTCCTTCAGTTATTACTAGCTTTAACCAAGTAGAAGGTTTGGGTGTATAAGAACTTTTCAAAATATCAATTTCTTTACAAACAGCCAAATAATTTTTATCAATGATAATTCCTTTGCGGAATGTGGCAAGGTCTTTTTTTTGCAAACAAGCATTAATTTTAACATGATATTCTTTAGGAATACAAAAGGAAGGATGGGTTAATTTTTGAGTAAGATCGCCGTCATTAGTAATTAAAAGTAGTCCTGTAGTATTAAAATCAAGGCGTCCTATCGGATATAATCTTTGTATGCTTGCTTCTTCGATTAAATCCAAAACAGTAGGGCGTTTTTTATTGTCTTTGGCAGTGGAAAGAAATCCATTGGGCTTGTTGAGCAAAAAATAAGAATAAGTGGTTTTGGTGATCGGTTTGTCATCCAAAGTTATAATGTCGCTGGAAGATACTTTGGTTCCTAATTCAGAAATAATTTTGCCATTAACTTTAATGCGTTTTTCCAAAATTAAAATTTCTGCTTTTCTTCTAGATGCCACATTTGCATAAGCCAAAACTTTTTGTAATCTTTGCATTATTTTCCAATCCTTCCTTACTTGATTGTGTGGTTTGATGTTTAAAAACTTATTATTAAAATATTGTTCAAAAATGTCTTTTGTTTTTCTAATAGTTAATAATTAAAAATATTGCAAATTAAAAAAAATAACGCGGATAGTATTTATTTTCATCCAAGGTATCATAATAAGCAACAAAATTTTTATTACTATCTTTAACTATAAAAGGTTTTTTAGTAGTTATTTGTCTTTGGTCTAAATGAGTGCCGTTTTTTACTAACTTAATTAAATAATCATTTAAAATAAGTTCATCGTAAGCAGCAAAAAAAGTACTATCCAAAATCAAATCATTGAGTTCTAAATTTTCAATAGTTTTAGCGTTTTGTAATAAATGCGTGCCAATTGCAGTTCTTTGCAAACGAAGAAGAGCACCATAAGTATTTAATTGCAAAGCTAGATCGCGCGCAAGACTTCTAATATAAGTTCCTTTGGAAACATGTGCCAAAAAATCTACTTGGTCGCGACAAAACAAAGATGTTTTTTCAAAATGATGAATAAAAACTTCTCTTGGAGGAATATCTACAACTTGATTTTTGCGTGCTAAACGATACATTTTTTTCCCTTTAATTTTAACTGCTGAAAACATAGGAGGTATTTGCAAATACTTTTTTTGATGAAAAGATGCAAAACTTTTTTGGATGGTACAATCAGTTAAAGGGGTGTTTTTGGTATCCAACAATTTACCTGTCACATCCAAAGTATCATAATGTTTATTAAAAAGAAAGGTTCCTTGATAAGTTTTTGGTAGTTTATCGAACAAAAAAGCCAGTTTAGTGGCTTTACCCACACAAATAATTAAAAGTCCTGAGGCTAAAGGATCAAGAGTTCCTGTGTGTCCTACTTTGTCAAAATGAAATTTTTTTTTAATTTGAAAAACTACATCATGTGATGTCATCTTTTCTGGTTTGTTGACTAAAAAAAATCCGTTCATAACGTTTGATTTTACTTTCGGTTTGTGGTAAAATTATTTATAAGAATGTAAAAATTTAAGCAAGTCTTCTTTATTTAGAAAACCACTATGTCTTGCTAATTCTTTTTTATCTTTGTATAAAATAAGGGTGGGAAAGCCAGAAACACCTTTTTCTAATGCTAATTGTCTAAAAAAATCAACGTCTACTTTGTAAAAAAGAATGTCTTTTTCTAAAAGGCAAACTTCATCCAAAACAGGCAATAATCTTTGACATGGAGGACACCATGTAGCAAAAAAATCAACAACTACCAATTGTTGTGTGGCAGTTATGGTTTCAAAATCTTGTCCTTGATAATTCATTAAATTACTCATTATATTTAAAACTCCTTTTGTTTTTTTGGGGTTTGGGTTTTGGCATACACCATTTATTATAATTTAAAAAATGTTAATTAATAAAGATATGTTTTAGTTATTTTAATTTTTAAAACAAAATGAAAAAATGCATTTTTATGAATCATATTTTTTTGGAAATTTGTTCGTTTGAGAATTGTTTTCTAATCCGTTTAATGTTAAGGCAACCATAAAGCAAAAACACAAATGAAGACAAAGAAAGGATTATTTTAATTAATAAGTTTACCCAATCAAAATATTTTTCTTCTTGGGAAATAAAATCTTTGTATTTAAGAGAAGCTATTTTTTGTTCCAAAATGTTTTGAGAAATAGGTTTTAGTTTGCAATAAAAAGGGACTCCGTTTTTATCAATTAATTTGATATGGTAATAAAAACCTTCCAGCCAACTATTTTTAGCAACATAAGTAATTTTTTTGGTTTCATAATTATCAATTTTATTCAATAAATCAGAAACAGTAATGTTGGAAGTGGCATTTATAAAAGGCAAATGATGATAGCAATCAAAAGAAAACAACAAAATAGAAAACATCAAACTTACCACAATTAAAAAGGGGGTGATAATTTTTTTCTTGAAAATAAAATAATTTTTAGGAATAGCAAACAACCAATAAATGGTTT
>NZ_JSWH01000078.1:0-17447 GCF_000803325.1 Chrysanthemum yellows phytoplasma | reverse complement strand
TTATTAGTGGAACATTTTTTTTACTTAGTATAATAAGTTTTGCAACCTACAAAATATTTTTTCAAAAACAACCCCCAAGAAATGATTTTATAGTTATAATTCCTAACTATGTTAACGGATTTGATCCAGGACAAAAAGCACACACTTCCAACGCACAAGGAGACAGATTATTTTGTTGTATTCACTCTGCTTTAATTTCTACAAATGAAAATGGCGATGTTTTGCCTCAAGTAGCTACATCATGGGATAAAGTGGAAAATGAAGATGCCATTATTTTTACTCTAAGAGATGATGTTTTATTTCATAACGGCAAAAAATTAACTGCACAAGATGTCAAATTTTCTTTTGAACGAGCCAAAGAAAAAGGAAATGACGAATATGCTATTATTAAATCAATCGAAACGCTAGAAAATGATACAAAGGTAAAACTTAAGTTGCAAGCTTTACCTATTTTTGTCTATGAACTTATTGCTAAATACAAAATACTTAGTAAAGAATCACTAGAAAAAGACCAAACACACAATCAATTAGAAGGACTAAAAATTGGTTCAGGTCCTTATCAATTAATTTATGAAGATTCTTCTAACAAAATAATAAAATTAGGACTTTTTGACAAATACTTTAATAAAGACAAAATAAAAAACAGCCAAAAAGAAATCCTTTTTAAAGTTAACTCTAACTACGATACTTCTTTATTGCAATTAGAAGAAGGAACTGTGGATGCTATCTTAGATTTTCCAATAAACAAAATAACTAATGCAAGCAACAAAAAAAATATTGAAGTCGTCCAAAATAAAGGTGCCAAATGTAGTGTTTTATTTATCAACAACAACAAAGTTAAAAAGGGGAAAAGAGAATTAATCGCCCAAACTCTAAATATCGAAAAGATAATTGCTGATCTAAATTTACCCGTTAATCCTTTAAAAACTTTTGTTCCTCAAGGAGAAATAGGACATAACGAAAATATTCAATACGCTTATGATTCAAACCAAAACGAAGTTAAAAACAAAGTTAGTCTTTTAAGCGAAAAAGACAAGGAAATTAAATTAGGAGCTTCTTTTAAAGAAATAAAAGAAGTAGTACACAAAATAAAAGAACAATTACAAGAGGTAGGTTTTGAAGTTATAGTAAACATACCAGAATCGCTTACTTTTTTTACAAATTCCAAAAATGGCAAATATGACATATCTTTTATGAGTAATATGAATGAAATGCCATACGGTCATAAAGTTTTAATAGATTATATGAACCCAATATTCGAAAAAGAAGGAAAACAAACTCCCAAAAGCCATTCTCACATTCAAGGAGACACAACACTAAAAAAACTTTTAGATGAAACCCAAACAATCACTGATAAAAACATTTACGAACAAAAAGTAAAAGATATTCAAACTCATTTATACACAAATAAATATGTTATTCCTTTTTATCAACAAGACATATATTTTTTAACGAGTAAAAAAGTCCAAGGTCTTACATGCGATCCTTTTACAAGAACTGATTTTACCCAAGTTAAAGTAAGTAAATAAAATTTTATTCATAATAAAAATAATTTTTTTTTCAAAACACAAACAAAAAAGGAAATAAAAAAATGAATTTTAAACAATTATTACAAAAATATAAAAAACAATTAGTTATAGGAGCAGCAGTTATTTTATTTGTTGTAATGGGTTTTGTAGTCTACAAAAAGCTTTTTAAAACAACTCCCCCAAGAAATAATTTTGTAGTAGCAATGCCAAATGATATTGTAGGTTATGACCCAGGAAATAAAGATCACACTCAAAGTGTACAAGGAGATAGATTGTTTTACTGCATCCACTCTACTTTAGTTTCTACAAATGAAAATGGCGATGTTTTGCCTCAAGTAGCTACATCATGGGATAAAGTGGAAAATGAAGATGCAGTTGTTTTTACTCTCAGAGATGATGTTTTATTTCACAACGGTAAAAAATTAACTGCAAAAGATGTCAAATTTTCTTTTGAAAGAAAAAAAGGAAAACAACACGATGAATATGAAAATATTGAATCAGTTGAAGAATTAGAAGGCGGCACAAAAGTAAAACTAAATCTTAAAGCATTCCCTGCTTTTGCCTATGAAAGCATCGCTAAGCAAAGAATAATAAGCCAAGAAGCAGTTAAACAAGACCAAACAAAAGATCAATTAGAAGGACTTAAGGTTGGTTCAGGTCCTTATCAATTAGTTTCATGGGATTCTTCTGAAAAAGTAATAAATTTAAAACTTTTTGATAAATATTTTGACAAAGAAAAAATAAAAAACAGCCAAAAAGAAATCGTTTTTAAAACCATTTCTAATCAGGATACAGCTTTATTACAGTTAAGCGCAGGGACTGTGGATGCTGTCTTAGACTTTCCAGTAAATAAAGTAGCCGATGCAAAAAAACAAAAAGATATTACAGTTGTTGAAAATGCCGCTGTTAAATGTAGTTATTTAATGATGAATAATCAAAAAGTTGAACTTGAAAAAAGAAAATTAATTGCTCAAGCTTTAGATATTGAAAAAATAATTACTCAACTGGAATTACCAGTTAAACCTTTAAAAACTTTTATCCCCGAAGGAGAAAAAGGTCATAATCCAAATATTTCATATGCTTATAATAAAAACACACAAGAAGTTAAAAACCAAGTTAGCCAACTTCCAAATAAAAAAATTAAATTCGGTTTTTCTGCTAAGGAAACTCCAGAAGTAGCAAACAAAATAAAAGAACAACTACAAGAAGTAGGTTTTGAAGTAACATTAGACATACCAGAATTTAATACATTCAAAACAAATTTAAAAAAAGGAGATTATGACATTTTGTTTATGAGTGATATGCATGAAATGGCATACGGTCATAAAGTTTTAACAGATTATATGACACCAAAAAAAGAGGGGGATTCTACCCAAGGAACTTGGGCTCATATTTCAGGAGACCAAACACTAAAAGATCTTTTAGAACAATCTCAAACAAATATAGATTTAGGTACTTACGTACAAAAAATTCAACAAATTCAAACTCATTTAGACAAAAAGAAATATGTTGTTCCTTTTTATCAACAAAACATATATTTCTTAACAAGCAAAAAAGTCCAAGGTCTTAAATGTGATCTTTTCACAAGAACTGATTTTACAAAAGTCCAATTAAGTAAATAAAAAAATATTCAATAAATAATAAATAGATTTATAATTAAATAATTAGGAAAGTAAAAACAAAGCAAAATGAATGAAAAAAAATAAAAATATATATAAGTGTTGGAGCTTTAACAGTTATAATTTTAATCATTTTGTGGTGGCATTTATTCCCAAGCAAAAAACATGAAGACGATAAAGACACAATTAAAATAGCTGTTATATCAGATATCCAAGGATTTGATATTACTTCTCCAGAAAACACTTTTTCTACTTATTCTAATAGATATTTACGTTTAGTTCATGACACTTTATTAGAAGAAAAAGAAGGTAAAATCATAAGTAAATTAGCTAAATTAGTTGAAAGTGATGCAAATCAAAACCAAGACAAAACTTTATTAAAGTTTGAACTTAGAGGTGATATTTTATTTCACAATGGCGTAAATATAACAACTGATGATGTTATATTTACAATCGAAAGAGGACACAAAAATAAACATCCTCAGTTTGAAGAAATCAAAGCAATCAAAAGAATAAACAACATAGAATTTGAAATCGAATTAAAAGAAAAAACACCTTATTGGCACTTTACTTTTTGTAATTTTATCAGAATCCTAAATAAAAAAGCTGTAGAAGAAAACGAAGAAAAAGGATTACAAATTGGCACTGAACCTTATAAATTAATTGAATATAAATCAAATGATGAAATCAAAATGGAAAAATTTAATAATTATTACAATAAAGACACAATTAAAGACAGTCCTAAAACAATCATTTTCAAAATTAATAAAAATAATGATACTAATTTACAACAAGTAGAAAATGGTTCTTTAGACGCTTGTCTGGATTATCCATCTCATAAAATTCAAATTATAAAAGATAAATTAAGCCATAGTGTTGAAGTAGTTGAAAATAAAGATGTTTCAGCTAGATATTTATACATTAATAAAGATAAAACCTCTCTAGAAACAAGAGAAGCTATTTCTTGGTCGTTAGATATTGAAAAAATAATATCTGATTTGGAAATCCCTGCTCAAAAATTAAAAACTTTTTTGCCAGAAACCTTGAAAGGATTCGATAACGAATTAGATGCTTATCCAACAAACTTTTTACAAGCTAAAAAATATGTCCAAAAACTAGATAAAACTGCTAAAAAACTTAAAATAGGATGCATTACAAAATCTGAGTATCTTTTTGAACATAAAATAATAGAACAACTAAGAAAAGTTGGTTTTATAATAGAATTTGCTCCTATGGATTTTAAAGCTTTATTAACAGAAGCCAAAAAAGATAACTCTTCTTACAATATGATTTTTTTAGGTGAAAACTATGAATCAAAATGGGGGCATAAAGTTTTACGTGATTATTTTTTAACTAACAACAATCCCAATAATTTTTGTCATATTGATAATGATGATAAAAGCCATATAGAAAATAAATTATTACAAGTTGAAAAAGAAACAAGTGAAGAAAAATATACTAATTTATTAAAAGAAATAAGCCAATATATACATAAAGAATTTTATGTTATTCCTTTATATAGTTATCCTAATTATGTAATTACTTCCAAAAATATCAAACAAGGCTTTAAATCAGATCTTTTCTCACATTTTGATTTTACAAAAATCATAAAAAAATAATGGGTTTTGATTAATACATTTATAAAAAAAATTTAATATTAAAAAAATGGTTAATTTCGTTATAGAAAACAAATATGTTTTTTAATACATCAATTAAAATTAACCTATAATTTTTTATATTATTTAAATCACCCAATAAAAATTCATAAATGAAATATTCTAAATTTTTGAGGTAAATTTCGTTGATAAAATATATTTTTAAAAAAAGTTTATACACTATAACATTATTTATAACAGTCATATTTATCAGTTTTTTTACTATGAAAATGATACCAGGTGATCCTGTTGATGCTATGTTTGAAAAAGGACTTACTCCTGAACTAAGAAAATTAAAGGAAAAGGAATTAGGATTAGATAAACCTTTAAAAACTCAATTTATAAATTATTTCAAAAATATTTTTATAGGAGATTTTGGAAAATCTTATTATGGCACAAAAGAGCCAGTTTTCAACCTTTTTACAAAAGCTTTTACTAATACCTTTAAATTGGCTTTTTTAAGTTGTTTTTTTGGTTCTTTATTAGGGATTTTTTTAGGAGCATTATCAGCTTTTTATGAAGGGTCCAAAAAAAGCTTTATACTAGATTTTTATTCTATTATCATCATTTCTTCTCCTAGTTTTATCATTGGCATCTTATTGCAACTTACATTAGGTCATTATTTAAGATTATTCCCAGTAGCTGATTTTGATACTCCTAAACATGTGGTTTTGCCTATTTTAACTCTTTCTTTATTAATATCGGGTTCTGTTTTTAAAACTACTAAAACAAGCATGGAAGAATGTTTGTCACAACCATATATCAAAACGGCCTATTCTAAAGGATTGTCTAAAAAAAATATTATTTTTAAGCACGCTTTAAAAAATGCTTTAATTCCTGTTGTAGCACACATCGGTTTACTTCTAAGTTTTTTAATCGGTGGTTCTATTATTACAGAAAATATTTTCGAAATAAAAGGGGTAGGTGTTTTAATAAAACATGCATTTGATAATAGAAATTATCCTGTTATTCAATGTTGTATTATTTTACTCGCTTTATTTATAGCTATTTGGAATTTATTTCTAGACTTAGTGTATGCTTGGTTAGATCCCAAAATTAAACAAAAGGGATAAATATGCAAAAAGGATACAATCATTTATTATGAAAAAAAACTTTAAACCATTTCTTTTTTTCCAAAAAAAATTAAAATATTGGGCAAAAAATAAAAATATTTTATTTGGTTCTTTATTTTTAACTATTTTATTTTTAGCTGTTTATTTAATTCCTTTTACTCCTTTATATAAAAATCCTGATGCATCATCTCATTATAAACGTTTACAAAGCATTAGTTTAAAACATCTCATGGGAACAGATTCTACTGGACATGATTTATTTAATAGAATGTTAGAAGGAACTAAAAAATCTTTAACTATAGGTTTTTGTTCTATTATGATGGCTAGTATAATAGGAACGTTATTAGGAATTATTTCAGGTTATTTCAAAAATATTTTTGATAATATCATTAATTTTATATGTGATATTTTAGTAGTTTTTCCCGATGTTATTTTAGCTATTTTAATTATGTTTTTTTTGAAAGACAACAAAAAATTATCATTAATAATTGCTCTAAGTATTTCTAATGCTCCTACTTTTATTCGAATCATAAGAGCAAATACCATGAAAATTAGGCAAAAAGGTTTTATCAAAGCTTCTAAAGCTTTAGGATCAAATGAATTTTGTATAATTTTCAAACATGTTTTGCCTCATCTATGGTCTATTATTATCACAAGAATAACAATAGGTATGGCAACAGTTATTTTAACAATATCGGGGTTAAGTTTTGTTGGATTAGGTCTCGATCCTACAATTCCTGAATGGGGCAATATTTTAAATGCTAGTAGAAGTGATATTAGATTCTATCCTCATTTATTTTTTGGACCTTTTATCATTATTTTATTAACTAGTTTATCTTTTAATTTAATAGGTAAAGGTTTTATCCAAATTTTTAATCCAAAAGATGCAAATTAGAAAATAAAATATTTGCAAACTTACACACCATTAAAATCGCAATAAACAAAATAATAATTTATTAAAAATTAAAGTTTGATTTATACTTAAATCAAACTATTTTTTTCAACTTTAATAAAAAAACAAAGCTTTTTTCAAAAATTAACCTCTCATAAACCCATCGCAAAAAAACATTTGTTTACAAATAATATAAATAACTAAGGAATCCTTATATGTCAATTAATTATCAAAAATTAGAACAAAGATTTGAAAAAATTGGTCGTTTAGAAAATATTATCAATATATTAAACTGGGATATGGCTTGCAACATTAAAAAGGGCTCCCAAGAAAGCCGCGCTTTAGAAATCATCGATTTAACCCAAATTATAAAAAAACTATTAACTTCACAAGAAACCAAAAATTTGCTTTTACAAACACAACAAGAACAAGAAACTCTCAATTCTTGGCAACAAGCTAATCTACGAGAAATAACATCCAAAATACAATCCGAAGAAATAATCCCTGAAGAACTACAAAATAATTTAATTTTAGCAACTACCAAATCAGAAATAATGTGGAGACAAGCCAAAAAAAATAATGATTATAACAGCTTCAAACCTTATTTTCAAAAAGTACTCAATTACACCAAAGAAGTAGCAAATCTCAGATCCCAAAAATTAGGCGTATCTTTGTATGATGCTCTCATCGATCAATATGACCCTGGAATGACTGCTACCAAAATCAAACAAATATTTAACGTCATCAAAGAAAAATTACCACCTTTAATGAAAACTATTTTGCAAAAACAAGAACAAGAAAAACACCTTTACAAAGATATTGCAATGACTTTAGAAAACCAAAAAAAATTAAATCAAATCATTATGCCCAAAATAGGATTTGATTGCAATTATGGTCGCCTAGATGAATCCATCCACCCTTTTTGTGGAGGCACTCCTTATGATGTGCGCCTTACTTCCAATTATAATGCAAACAATTTTTTAGATAGTTTTTTAGCCACTATACACGAAGTAGGACACGGTTTATACGCCCAAAATTTACCCCAACAATACAAAAATCAACCAGTAGGCACTCCACGAAGCTTTTCTTTTGATGAAAGCCAATCTTTATTAATGGAAAAACAAGTTGCTAAATCTCAAGAATTTTTAACTTACTTAGTAAATATTTTAAAAACAGAATTAAATTTTTACAATCCTTCATTAACTCCACAAAATTTATTTAAACAAGCCAACCAAGTAAAACCTGATTTTGTTCGTATTTATGCTGATGAAGTAACTTATCCTTTCCATGTTATTTTGCGTTTTGAAATTGAAGAATTATTAATTTCTGATCAGTTGTCTTTGGATGATTTACCTCACTTTTGGAATTGCAAAATGAAAGAATATCTAGGAATTACCCCACCCAACGTAGGTCTTGGATGCTTGCAAGATATTCACTGGCCTCAAGGAAGTTTTGGTTATTTCCCTAGCTATTTAAATGGAGCTATTTTAGCATCCATGATAATGAAAAACGTTCAAAAAGCAAATCCTAATATTAAAGAGGGGTTTGAAACAGGCAAATTTGAAACTTTAAATCAATATTTAGATCAAAAAATAAGAAACTGGGGTTCTTTTTATACCAACCAAGAATTTGTGTTCAAAGCAACAGGCATGCCCCAAATTAACCCTGAAACCTTTTTACAATATTTAGAAAATAAATATTTGAATAATTAATTTAAGAATATAAAAAAAGACTCTTTCAAGAAGAGTCTTTTTTGTTTTTTAATATCATCTACATTTATGGCATTTACAATGACAAAATCTTTTTTTAATTTCTACAAACAACAAAGGCAACAAAGATAGTAATAAAATGATTACAAAATCTTTTGTTGTTAAAGAAATTAATTGAAATAAATCTCTTAAAAAAGGGACAAAAATTATGATTAATTGCAAAAATACACTAATGGCAAACGCTTTAATCAAAAAGGAATTTATTTTTAACTTAAAAACAGAAGTGCAAAAACTTCGCAAATTCCATACATGAATCAATTGTGAAAACGCCAAAACCATAAAAGCAAAAGTTTGAGCATATCTTATTTTATCACTATCATGATTATAATATCCTATTAAAGAAGCCACAAAAGCCAAAAGACCAATTAAAAATCCTTCCAAAATAATTTTTTGATAAGTTTTTTTATTTAGCAAACTTCCTTTAGGATTATAAGTTTTTGGCGACATAGAATTTGTTTCTTGTGGTTCGATTCCCAAAGCCATTGCTGGCAATGAATCAGTAACTAAATTAATCCAAAGAATTTGTAAAGCAGTCAAAATTTTAAAATCACACCCAAAAAAGAAAATTCCTAAAAAATTACCAAGCAAAATCAAAATAATTTCACCAACATTACAACTCAAAAGAAAAACTAAACTTTTTTTAATATTATTGAAAATATTTCGCCCTTCTTCTAAAGCATTCGTAATAGTAGCAAAATTATCATCTGTTAAAATCATATCTGATGCCATTTTACAAACATCAGTACCTGCAATTCCCATAGCAATTCCCACATTGGCTTGTTTAATGCTTAAAGAATCATTTATGCCATCTCCTGTCATTGCCACCACAAAACCTTTTTTTGCCAAGCTTTCACAATTTTTAATTTATGATGAGGATTAGTTCTTGCATAAACTTTAATTTGCAATAATTTTTCCAAAAATTCTTCCTCTGGCATTTGAGCTAATTCATCTCCTGTAATGGCTAAATCTTGAGGTTTGGATAAAATATTTAATTTTTTGGCAATCACAAAAGCAGTTTTTAAATGATCCCCTGTAATCATAATCGGAGTGACGCGTGCTTGATTGCATTTAAAAATGGCTTGCATAACTTCTTTTCGAATGGGATCTTCCATCGCCACTGCCCCTAAAAAAATAAGATCTTGTTCAAAAATATCAGGATTGTTTTTAAGAATCGTCTCTAAATCAAGAGAAAATACACGATAAGCAACTCCCAAAACTCGCAAAGATTGCTCACTTAATTGACTAATTTGTTTTTCTAATATTTTTATTATTTTAGTATCTTTTGCAATGGTTTGTTCTTGATATTGAACTTGACTACATTTTTGCAACAAAACTTCTGGAGCACCTTTAGTAATGGCATAAATAAATCCGTCTTTATGATGAAAAGTAGTCATCAATTTCCTTTGGGAATCAAAGGCAATTTCTGCAAATCGAGGATATTTCTTTTGGAGTAAAAACGCATCATATTGATAAAACAAAGCTAAATTAATAAAGGCTTTTTCAGTAGGATCAGCAATAATTTCTAAGTTGTTTGAAGTTTTATCGTTGGTTGTTTTTGCAACACTAATCAAAGCATCATTACATAAAATACCAAATAAAAGCAACTTTTCTAAATTAAAGGGTTTGGGTTCATTAATATTTTCCACACAAAAGGGACTTATTTTTTCCAAAGAATTACAAACTATAATTTTTTTAACAGTCATATTATTTTGGGTTAAAGTTCCTGTTTTATCAGTACAAATAACATTAACAGCCCCCAAAGTTTCTAAGGTTTTTAAATTTTTGACAATAGCTTTTTTAAGAGCAAGTTTTTTCATTCCCAAAGCCAAAATTAAAGTCATAATAATTAATAAACTTTCAGGAATAGCAGCAACTGCAAGAGCAATGGCATCCAAAAAAGTATGTTTCAAAATGTGAGAGCTAAAAGTTGAGCTGTAAATGTTTTTAAAAATCGTCCACAAGCCATTAAGGAAAATAATAATACCAATTATCAAAGTTAACTTTTTGGTTAATTTGGCAATATTTTGTTCTAATGGTGTTTTTTCTTGTTGGGGTTGAGAAATAAACTGGGTAATTTTTCCAATTTCAGTTTGCATTCCTGAAGCAAAAACCACTCCTTTAGCTCTTCCTTTTAAAATAACAGTATTCATAAAAGCCATGTTTTGATTAGTAAGAGCTGCATTTTGGACACAAACACAAGCACTTTTTAAAACAGCTTGCGATTCTCCTGTAAACAAAGATTCATCTACATATAAATTAAATGTTTCTAAAAGTATCATATCAGCTGGAATAATATCACCAGTTTCTAAAATGACAATATCTCCTATCACTAAATTTTGCATAGGAATTAAAAGCGGTTTGCTATCTCTTATTACTTTGGCATTAAGGGAAGCTTTTTTTGATACATTAGCTAAAACTTTTTGGGTTTTAGTTTCGTAATAAATACTTAAAAAGGCGTTAAGAAGGACAATAATCAAAATAAAACAGCCTTCCAAAAGTTCTTCTTTGTTTCCTTGTAAAATACCAATCACGAAATTAATTGTAGCTGCTAATAGAAGGACAATAACTAAAAAATCTTTAAATTGTTGTTGGAATTTATGCCAAAAAGTGGGTTTGGTAAGGGATTGAATTTGATTTTTACCGTTAATTTGAAGTCTTTGCAAGGCTTCTTGGGAAGTAAGCCCTTTTGTGATTTTGGTTTGTAACAATGCTTGCGATTGTTCAGGGTTTTTTTGACTAAATGAATGTTTCATTAAAATTCCTTTAATTTAATATAAATACAAAAAATATTTTGTGCAAAGCAAAAAGTAAAAATTTCAATTTGTTTTGCATGTATTATGAAATTGAGTTTTACAACTAATAAAAATAAGTGAAGCGTGCAAATAAAATAAAAAAACTAAACTGTTTTAGCAGTTTAGTTTCGTTTCTTTTTGGGGAACAGAAGTTATCAATCCCATAAATAAGGCAGATAATTTAATACGTAAAACAGTATAAAAAAGTGATAAAGATATTTGTGTAGTAAGTTCTTTGAGACCTGTTTCTTTATAAAAATATTCAATAATAAAAACACCCACAGCACCAAAAATCATAAGAGTATAGCCAAACATTTCTACTACAAAAGAGATATCTTTTTTCTTATAAACAGATAAATATTTAGCAACAATATCAAGTCCTCCAGTAGAAGCACCAATTCTTACAGGAATACCATTAAAAATACCTATTAAAATACCTGCAAAAAAAACTCTGGTAAGATCGCTTAAAAAATCACTTTCAGTTTTGAATATTCCAAAAAATCGTTCAGTATGATATAAAAAACCTTGTTTAACTTGGTTTTCAATAAAAAACACTGAAACAAAAAGAAGGACAGTTGCAAATGCAGTAGTAATGGTAAAATATTTACCCAAATAACGACGAGAGATAAAAAACAATAAGAAAACATTAACAACAAAGTAAAAAGTACCAGCAATAACTATAATATTATTGGTTTCAATCTTTCCTGCTTTATGTAATAATTTACCTATTACATTGCCTAAACCAATAACACCAGTAGGAAAAAGATCAGTTTTATATCCGCCATCTCGGGTGCAATCAAAAGCCCAAACAGAAACTAAAACATATACTATTAAGGATAAGGATAAAATTAATATTTTTTTAAATTCTTGAACATATTGAATTTTTTTCTTTATTGGAGGAAATTTTTCAATATTTTTCATACCATTTTTCATAATAAACCTATTTCTTTTATTTTAATATATTTTGGCAACGCGTGCACAAAGGAGTAAGGGGTTTGGTGATTACTACATTCCAACATCTTTGACAAGCATACCCAGAAGCTTTGGCAACTTTAACATCAAAAGTATCTTTTAATTGAAGTGTTACTTTAGAGACTATAAAAAGTTGATGCAATTGATCTTTAATTTGTAAAACATCCAAAGCATGCATTTCTTCTTGGGTTAATGATAACGTAATATGGGCTTCCAAAGAAGAATTAATAAGCCCACTTTGTCTTGCTTTTTCCAAATATTGTAAAACGTTTTTTCTTAATGTTAAAAATTTATGATATTCTAATAAAAGATGAGAAGTTGGACGTGCTTTGAGTTGTGGCATTTTTTCTAAATAAATATCTTTTTCTACAGCAAAAGGAAAAAAGCCGTAAACTTCTGAAGTAGTGTGAGGAATAATTGGAGTTAAAACTTGTAAAAGCGATAATAACAAATCATAGATAGTTGATTGAATCATCTTTCTTTCTTTGTGATCTTCTTTTTCGATGTATAAAATATCTTTGGCAAAATCGAGATAAAAAGCACTGATTTTATTAGTAATGAAGGGGAATAGATGCCTTAAAACACCTTCAAAATTATAAGTATCATAAGAATGTAGTACGTTTTTTAACACTTCTTCAAAATCTAGCATCATTGCTTGATGGATAAAAGTTCTTTGTTCAAAGGCAATATAATTAGTATCTTTTTTAAAATTATCTAAATTACCTAACATAAAACGGAAGGTGTTTCTAATTTTGCGATAAAGATCTTCTACTTGTTTTAAAATGGAAGGATTAATGCGCACATCAAGATTATAATTAGTGTTTGCAACCCATAAACGAATAATATCTGCTCCTTTTTGTTCAGCAACAGTTAATGGATCGATGACATTGCCCAAAGATTTAGACATTTTTTTGCCTTCACCATCAAAAACAAAACCATGAGTAATAACAGTTTTATAAGGAGCTTGATTTTGAGTGGCTACAGAAGTAATTAAAGAAGAATTGAACCAACCACGATATTGATCAGAGCCTTCCAAATAAACATCACTTTGTAAAACTTGATTACGTTTTTTAAAAACACTATAAGAAGTTCCTGAGTCAAACCAAACATCCATAATATCTAGTTCTTTGGTAAACAAATTGTTAGGACTTTGGGGATTAATGTAGTTTTCAGGAAGTAGTTTTTTAACATCCCATTCATACCAAATATCCATTCCATGCTGTTCGAATAAATCAGCTACATGATTAATTAATTTTAAATCTAGAATGGGTTGATGGGTTTCGGTGTAAAAAATAGGAATGGGGACGCCCCAAGTTCTTTGACGACTAATATTCCAATCCTCACGATTAGTAATCATATTAGTCATTTTTAATTCTCCCCAACGTGGAATCCACTTAACTTTTTGGGTTTCTTCTAGCAAAAGAGATTTAATTTTTTTAATAGAGACAAACCATTGAGGAAGTGCAAGAGAAATAACTGGTTTTTTAGTGCGCCAATCATGAGGATAGGAGTGCAAAATTACATCTGCTTTAAGCAAAGAATGGTCTTTTTCTAAATCAGAGATGATAGCTTCGTTGGCTTTGGTGTAAAATAGACCTTGATATTTGGAAACATCTGTCATCATACCTTTTTTATCAATACTACAAACAACATCTAAATTATATTTTTGACCTACTAAAAAATCGTCCAAACCGTGTCCTGGAGCGATGTGGACTAGTCCTGTTCCTTCTTCATCCAAAACGTGTTGTGATAAAATTATTTTTCCGAATTTGGAAACAAGGTGATTTTGGTAAGTTAAATGTTCTAAGGTTTTTCCTTCAAAAGTGGCAACAACTTTGATGTTTTCTTTGTTCCAAGCAAAAACTTTTTGAAGAAAAGGAATGTTTTTAGTTCCTACCAAATAGCGTTTTTGTAAAACTTCAATTAATTGATATTCTTTTTCGGGATGCACCGCAATTGCTACATTGGCAGGCAAAGTCCAAGGAGTAGTTGTCCAAATTACCAAAGCCACATTGTCAAAAATATCTAGTTTTTTCATGCTAAAAGCAACATAAACAGAAGGAGATTGGTGATTGCGGTACTCTAATTCTGCTTCTGCTAAAGCAGATTCTAAAGTAGGTGACCAATGAATGGGTTTGAGGGCTTTAAAAATTAAGCCTTTGTCAACCATTTGTCCAAAAATTCTTACCTGATCAGCAACAAAAGTTTTATCCAACGTTAAATAAGGATTTTGCCAATCTCCTAAAATACCTAATCTTTGAAATTGCTGTTTTTGATTATTAACATTTTCCAAGGCAAATTCTTGACATTTATCTAGGAAAGACTTTCTGGTAAAAGCATTTTTAGAAGTTTTTTTAAGAACTGCTGCCTCAATTGGCAAACCATGAGTATCCCAACCAGGAATTAAAGGAGTGTAAAAACCTTGCATACTACGAAAACGAACAATAAAATCTTTTAAAATTTTGTTTAAGGCGTGTCCCATATGAATATTGCCGTTAGCATAAGGAGGTCCATCGTGCAAAATAAAAGGGTTGTTGTCTTGATTTTGTTGTAATTTTTTTTGATATAAGTCAAGTTTTTGCCAATGTTTTTGAATGTTAATTTCGTTTTTGCCTAAATTTCCTTTCATAGGAAAATCAGTTTTTGGCATCAAAAGAGTTGTTTTATAATTTGTTGTCATATCTTTTTTATCTCCTTATTTTTAGGTTGTTAAATTGATAATTTGTTATTTGGGGGGTTAAAGTTGAAAATAGAAAAAATCGAATTTCAAAATTAAAAGTTTGAATATTAAACTAAACATTAAATCTAAAAGTAATAATATCACCATCTTTAACTATGTATTCTTTGCCCTCAATGCGAACTTTGCCTTTTTCTTTGCTTTTTTGAAAAGTTTGGGCTTCTAATAAATCAAGGTAAGAAACAACTTCGGCTTTAATAAAACCTTTTTGTAAATCGGTGTGAATAATGCGGGCGCATTCGGGAGCTTTAAGACCTTTTTTAAAAGACCAAGCACGAACTTCTTTAGGTCCTGCAGTAAAATAAGTTTGGAGACCTAAAAGAGCATAACTTTCTTGAATTAATTTAGTAAGCCCTGATTCTACAAGACCATAGTCCTTTAAAAAAAGTTGCTTTTCTGCAAAGTCTAAAGACGATATTTCTTTTTCTAATTGCACACACAAAGGAATTAATTTTTTGGATTCTTTAGTAGCATACGCTAAAACTTGTTGATAAAAAACGTTGGAATCCAAAGATAATAAATCATGTTCTTTAATGTTGGCTAAATAAAGGGAAGGTTTTAAAAACAACAAATTAAAGGTTTTGACAAGCTTTAATTCTTCATCCGAAAAAACCAAATTTTTTAAATCTTGGGTAGTTAAATGGGTTTTAATTTTGGTTAATAACGCTTTTTCTTGCAATAATTCTTTGTCAAGTTTATTTTTTTGTTTACCCAGTTTAAGTAAGCGTTTTTCAATTTGTTCTAAATCTGCTAAAGCTAGTTCTGTTTGAATAATATCAATTTCTTCTACAGGATTATTCGTTTCTGTCACATGAGCAATATTGGGGTCTTCAAAACATTTAACCACATGACAAATAGCATCTACATTGCGAATATGACTTAAAAATTGATTGCCAAGCCCTTCGCCTTTGGAAGCTCCCGCCACTAAACCTGCAATATCTTTGAATTCTATCAAAGCAGAAATAGTTTTTTGAGATTGAAAAATTTGAGATAAAGTTTGGAGACGCGAATCTGAAACTTCTACAATGCCAACATTAGGTTCGATAGTGGCAAAAGGATAATTAGCTTCTAAAACTTGCATTTTAGTTAAAGCATTAAATAAGGTAGATTTGCCCACATTTGGCAAACCAATAATTCCGACTTTCATTTTTGAGTTTCCTTATGGTATTTTATTTTGTAAAAAATAATTGGTTGGTAAAAAAGGGGGGGGTTTTTGGTTGGGGGTAAAATGCGATTTTACAATTGTGTAAAAAATAGATAAAATGCAATCTTGTAGCAATTCTTAAATTGAGTTCTAAAATGATGCTATAAAAAAATGTGCAAAAAAATAAAAAATAACTAATATTTGAGTTGGTTTTTGATTTCTTCGTAAAAGCTCACATAATTTTGATATCGAGAGGGAAGTATTTTGCCGTTTTCTAAGGATTTTTTAACGCCACATTTTTCTTCTTGCAAATGAAGACAACTTTCACCAAAAAAACAATCACAAACATGTTCTACAAAATCAGGATAAAAATTCTTTAAAGTCCTAGGGCAAAAAGTAGTTAAGTCTAGTTTGGAAAAACCAGGAGTATCAACAATAAATCCACCATTAAACTCGTATAATTGGGCGTTTTTGGTGGTATGTTTGCCTCTGCCAAGACTTTCAGAAATTTCTTGTGTTTTGAGTTTGGCATCTGGAATTAAGGCTTTGAGTAAGGTCGATTTTCCTACTCCGGTTTGTCCTGCCAAAACTGTAATTTGATTAGCAAAAATGTGTTTAAGGGCATCTATTCCTATTTTTTGCTTGGAGTTAATATAATAAAAGGGTTGAAATTTTTGGTAATAAGATAATTGTTGTTGCATTGTTGTAAGGTTTTCAGGTTCTAACAAATCTATTTTAGAAAAAACCAAAACTACATCTAATTTTTGTTGTTCTAAAATTAATAAAAACTTATCTAATAAAAGAAATTGAAAATTGGGCTTTACTAAGGAAAAAACTAGCAATACCTGGTCAATATTGGCAACATTAGGTCTTTTTAATTCATTTTTACGAGGCAAAATAGATTGAATTAAATAAGTATCACAAGAAAGTTCATAAAACACAATATCGCCTACTTTAATAATAAAGTCAGAGGCAGAACTATTTTCTTTTTGGGTAGTTTTGATATCAGGGGTTTTTAATTTGCCTCTTTTTTTAGCTTCCAAAATAATTTGAGTTTCTAAATCTTTAATATAATAAACTCCAGCCAAAAATCTTAATACTAAAGCTTTTTCCAAATAATAACTCCTTTTTATATTTTGAAATCTTTTTTAATTATTTTTTTCTTATTTTGTCTAAATTACTTTTTAAAAATTTTTAAATTGTGTGTGTGTGCGATAAAAAATGCTAGATACTAATTTATTCTAATTTGAGTAACTTTTTTATAA
>NZ_JSWH01000077.1:0-20092 GCF_000803325.1 Chrysanthemum yellows phytoplasma | reverse complement strand
GTTGAAAATTTTTATTTTTGCCACCTTTTTAATTATTTTTTGTCTCTCGTTTTGTATTATTTTTATTTTGTGATTTTCATTTATTAATTTAAAAGTAAAATTACTAACTACCCCAAAAGAAAGCCAAGGTTTCATTTTTATGAATAAAACAAACCGTTTTTTTGAAAAAGTAAGCAGTTATCAAAATCAAGGAATCAACCTTCCCCAACGTCAAACCAAATTCAGCGCTGGTTATGATTTTGAAGCAGCCCAAAGCATGGAAATCCCACCGCAAACAGTCATTTTGGTTCCCACAGGAATTAAAGCATCTTTTCCTTGGAACGAAGTTTTATTAATTTATGTGAGGTCTTCTTTGCCCTTGAAAAAACAACTAACCCTTGCCAACGGCGTGGGAGTAGTCGATAGTGATTATTATAATAATTTGCAAAATGAAGGTCATATTTTTATTGCCTTGTATAATTTTTCTAAAAACCCAGTTAAAGTTTGTAAAGGCGAAAGAATTGCACAAGGAATTTTTCAACCCTTTTTTCAAATTACCCAAGAAAAAGAAAATAATTTTGCCAGAAAAGGCGGTTTTGGTAGCACAAAGTAACAAAATTGTATCCAAATCAACAAAAACATTGTTAAATGGTTTTAAATATGGTAAAATATGTTAGGAAAAAAGTTATTTATTTTTATTTTTATTATTTCAAAAACATTTTATTGTTTGTTCTTTGTTCTTGGTTTTTAATGCATTTGTTTGTTTGTTGCCGTTTTTGCTACTAGGCAAACCATTTTGCCCGTCAATTTTGATTATTTAATTATTTTTTTAATTGTTATATTTGTGATTTATAAATTTATAATTATCAAATAATTATTAAAACGCCATTTTCCTTCCCCAAACAAACTTGCAAAAAAGCTTTTATTTAATTATAAGGGATGTATAAATGCATTGCTCAAACATTTTTGACACAATTAAAAAATTTAGCAATTTAGCAATTTGGAACAATATTTGCAAATAGAAATAAAAACTTGATGATGCATCATCATTTTGGATCAATTTTGATACACAATTCACAATTAAAAAATGTATTAAATAGTTAAAATGCAAAAGCCCAAACACAAACAAAATTATCATTTATTTATTTATTTATTTTTTATCATAATTTAACACAATATTTCAAAAAATATCAATTAAAATAAAAAGGAGTTTTTAATAACAATGGCAGTAGTTACAACAAAACAATTATTAGAATCAGGAGTATATTTTGGTCATGCCACTCGCAAATGGAATCCCAAAATGAAACCCTACATTTTTACTTCTAGAAATGGCATTCACATCATCAACTTGAAAAAAACCTCAGAAGAAATTGAAAAAGCTTATCAAGAATTGCTAAACATCATTACTTCAGGCGGCAAAGCTTTATTTTTAGGCACTAAAAAACAAATTCAATCAGCGATTAGAGAAGAAGCGCAACGTTCACAACAATACTACGTGGATCATCGTTGGTTAGGTGGCACATTAACTAATTTCAAAACTATTTTAAAAAGAATCGAATTACTTCATTTGCTCCACAAACAAGAAGAAGAAGGACTTTGGAAAAAACTTCCTAAAAAAGAAGTAGTGCAATTAAAGCGTAAAAGAGACAAATTAGAAAAATTCTTAGGCGGCATCAAAGACATGAAAGACTTGCCTCAAGCTATTTTTGTTGTTGACCCAGAAAAAGAAAGCATCGCAGTTGCCGAAGCGCGCAAATTAGGAATCAAAGTTTTTGGAATTGTAGACACTAACTGCGACCCTGATTTAGTAGACTACATTATTCCTGCTAATGACGACGCTATTAGAGGAGTGAAATTAATTATTTGGTTAATGGCTAATGCTTGTGTTGAAGGCACTGGTGGCGTTGCTGAAAAAGCAGAAACTTTTGATGCTAAAAACCCATTAAAACCTCAAAATTACAATGCCCCTAACAAACGTCCTTACCAAGATTCACCAAGAAAACCATCTTACCAAAATCAAAATCAAAACCAAATATAATTAAACTTTTTTTGGTCCTTAACTAACCAATACGCAATTTTTATTTTTACAATTTATAATTAAAAGTAATTAAATCATTAAAATTTAGAATGGAGCAACAAATGAAAATTACAGCCGAAATGATTAAGGATTTACGTCAAAAAACGCATGCTGGAATGAAGGAATGTCACAAAGCTTTACAACAAACTGAAGGTAACATCGAAAAAGCCATCGTGTTTTTAAGAGAAAAAGGCATCATTAAAGCAGCTCAAAAACAAGGACGTGCAACTTCTGAAGGCATCACTAATATTGTTTTTGATGGCAATAACGCTTTTTTATATGAAATCAATTCTGAGACTGATTTTGTTTCCAAAAACGAACATTTTCAACAATTAGTAAAAGTGCTTGGAGAAATTATTTTAAAAAACCAATTATCTAACGCCAAAGACCTTTTAGCCTTTAATTACCAAAATAAAACCGTTCAAGAATTATTGTTAGAAAAAACCTCAGTTTTGGGCGAAAACATTACTCTTAAACGTGTTTTAAAAGTTACTAAAAAGCCTCAAGAATCTTTTGGAACTTACAAACACCAAGGCGGACGTATTTCTGTTTTGGTAGTTTTAAAAAACGACTGCCCTTCTGTATCAGAAGACATAGCGATGCATATAGCTGCTTCCAAACCGCAATTTTTAACTCCTGACAAAGTAGATCCTACATTTTTAGCAGAAGAAAAAAAGATTTTACATAAACAAACTGCCAAAGAATTATCCGACAAACCCGCACAAATGATAGAAAAAATTGTTGAAAATCGTTTAGGCAAAATGTTAAAAGACATGTGTTTATCAGAACAACCTTTTGTCAAAAATGCAGATCAAAAAGTAAAAGATTATCTTAAAGCCAACAACACTGATGTAGTTTCTTATGTGCGTTGGGAAATGGGCAACTAATAATTCAAAAATCTTTATTTCATACTTTATTTAACAAACTCAAATTTAGACTCTTTTAAAGATGTTGCAGATGTTTATGAAGAAAGGTTTTGTGGATGCATAAAAAAATTCTTTTAAAATTAAGTGGTGAATCCCTTAAAGGCGAATCTTTATACGGAATTGACCCTCGCACCATTAAAAAAATTGCTTGGGAAATCAAAGAAATCAAAGATTTAGGAGTCAAAATTGCCATCATTGTAGGAGCAGGTAACCTTTGGCGTGGACGCACTGGTGAAGAACTGGGTATGGATCGTTCTCAGGCAGATTATATGGGAATGCTTGGAACTATCATGAATTCTTTAGCTTTGCAAGATGCCTTAGAACAAACAAACACCATCACACGCGTGATGACTGCCTTTCCTGTTTCTTCGGTAGCCGAACCCTATATTCGCCGTAAAGCTATTCGTCATTTGGAAAAAGATAGAGTAGTTATTTTAGGTGCAGGGGCTGGTTCTCCTTACTTTTCCACCGACACTGCTGCTGCCCTAAGAGCTGCTGAACTAAACATTGATGTTATTTTAATGGCTAAAAATAATATTGAAGGTGTTTACAATAAAGATCCCAAAAAACATCAAGATGCCGTTTTAATCAAACACATGAAACACCAACAAATCTTATCTCAAAGACTGGCAGTTATGGATATTACAGCCGCTTCTCTTTGTTTAGAAAATAACATCGATATTTTAGTTTTTAATATGTTAAAAAAAGGTAATATCAAAAAAGTTGTACTCAAAGAAGGCAACATAGGTACTGTTATTAGTTCAAAAGGAGAATAAATATGCAACAACTTGCCAAAGATATTCTTGCGTCGTTAGAAACTAAAATGACTCAAGCCCAAGAAGTAATGTTAAAAAACTTTTGCGATATTCGCACTGGAACTGCTAATCCTAATATTTTAGATAAAATTACTGTTAATTATTATGGAGCACCCACTTTTTTAAAAACGTTAGCCTCTATTAGCGTTTCTGAAGGCAACCAACTCAACATCAAACCTTACGATAGCACTTTAATTCCTAATATTAAAAAAGTTCTTTTGGCATCTAATCTAGGAATCACTCCTCAAACTGATGGTTTAGTTGTAAGACTTGTTTTCCCCAAACCAACCGAAGAGAGAAGAAAAGCTTTAATGAAAGAAGTAGAGCAACTAGCAGAAAAGACCAAAGTAGCTATTAGAAACGTGCGTCGCGAAGGCAATGACAAAATCAAAAAAGTTGAACTTACTAAAGATTTAGAAACTTTTTATTTAAATCAAATTCAAACATTAACTGATAAAAACATTAAACTTATTGAAAAACACACCACCACTAAAAACACTGAATTATTAAAAGCTTAAAATGATTTCGTTTTCCAAATACAACAATTTTACCCAATTTTTACCTTTCGCTTTAAAAAAAGGAGGTTTATATGATAAAAAAGAGAATAATAACAGGGGCCACCTTAGTTTTATTTTCTTTTTTCTTTTATTATTATGCCCCTTTAGAAATCAAATTTGTAGTTTTTGCCCTTTTAGCAATAAAAGCAGTGCAAGAAATGTTTTTTATACTCAAACATCCCAAAGATAACCAAAAACAGACCTTTATTAAATTTGGGTTAGTTGCCACTTCTACTTTATTATTTTTTACAGTTGTTTGTTTGATGTTGTATCCAAATATTTGTCAAAATCAAAACTTAATAAAAGACGCAAAACAATTAAACTTTTTATTCCTTAATAAAGACACATTTGTATCCCTAACAAAATCAACTCCCTCGAACCTAAATTTTTTCCTTCTTTTATTCTTACCTTTTGTGTTAGTTTTAATAATGCTAGTTTTTTTACCTTTTTTGCAAACTAAAGATGTAAGCAAAACCTTTCTTATCACCTTTTATATTGGTTTTTTGATGGCTTGTCTTTTTTCTTTGTTTTTCCTGCATTGGCATTATTTGCTTTTGTTTTTTTTAGCAGTTATGCTCACTGATTCTTCTGCTTTTTTAGCACGTTTCCCGCGTTTTTGCCCCTTTTTAGGAACAAGACCCCTAGCTTTTCACCTAAGTCCTAAAAAAACTCAAAAAGGTGCTATTTTAGGCACTTTTGGCTCTACTATAACAGTTTTGATGGTCTTTTTATTTATTGATTGCAACTCTTGCATTAGTTTCCCCATCTATGCTTTTTTAATTTCTATTATTTCTCAAATTAGCGATTTGTTAGCTTCCAAATTTAAAAGAGATTATGGCATCAAAGACTTTGGAAGTTTCCTTCCAGGTCATGGTGGTTTTTTAGATAGGTTTGATTCTTGGCTTTTGAGTTCTTTTTTTGCTCTCATACTCTTTAATTTACCTTTTTAAACAAATCCAAACTACCATATTTATTTATATTTTTTCAACATTTAATCTTTTTGCCCTTGCCTTGTTATGATATAATTTTATTTGTAAATGTTAATATAAAATAATAACTCTTTTCGCGTTTTTCCTTTCTCTTTATCACAAATTTAAATTCAATATTTTAAAACTTTTTAACAATTTCCATTTCAAAAATATTGATTTAAAAAATTAGTTCAAATTTGTCCACCATCTATTTTTTGTAAAAAAATATTAAAGGAGTAATTTATGAATTACAAACCAAGACCAAAAGTGATTGCAGGTAATTGGAAAATGTACAAATGCAAAGACGAAGCCCTGGAATTCATCCAAAAAGTAAGCTTGCAAGTTCCTGACCAAACCCAAGTCCAAACTTTAATTTTCCCCCAACTTACCTTATTAGATTCCTTAGCACAACTCCAAGGCACTAATTTACAAGTAGGGGCCCAAAATATGTTTTATGAATCCGAAGGCGCTTTTACTGGCGAAGTTTCACCACAAAATTTGCTTTCATTAGGTGTCAAGCACGTTTTATTAGGACACAGCGAAAGAAGAACTTTTTTTGGAGAAACCGATCAAACAGTTAATCTAAAACTTTTATCAGCTCTCAAACACAAATTAGTTCCTACTGTTTGTGTGGGCGAATCGCTTCTTACCAAGGAAAATAACCAAACCCAAGTTTTTTTAGACCAACAATTAACCAACATTTTTGCAGGTGTTCCAGAAGAAGCATTACAAAACATCATCATCGCTTATGAACCGGTTTGGGCAATTGGTACAGGCAAAAGTGCAACTCCCCAAGATGCTAACAAAGTCATTGAACAAATCAGAGACAAAGTCACTGCACTTTATTCTTCCCAAGCATCTTGTGCCATGAGAATTATTTACGGCGGTTCAGTGTCTGTTGCCAACATTAAAACCATTTTAGAACAACCCGCTATTGATGGCATTTTAGCAGGAAAAGCTTCCCTCCAAACTGAGGATTTTTTATTTTTTGCTCAAATAGCAAGCAAACAAGCCTTAGCTTCCACTAAAGATATTTTTCAAAAAAATGATTGTCCTTTTTGCTGTTAATTCCAATTTACAATTAGGAAAATAAGACAAACATTTAGCAAAAGTTTTTATTTTAATTTGCTACAATTAATTAATTCATCCCCTTTTTTTCTAATTTCATTTTTGCATTTTTTCTTTCATTTTTGCATTTCATCATTTTTTGTGTTTCTCAAATACGATAGGATAATAGGAGTTTCAAATGAAACAAAAAAAAGAATCTTTATTTATTTTTGATATTGATGGCACCCTTTTAAGTTCTAAATATAAAAAAATCTTTCCCCAAACAATCAAAGCCATCCAAACTTTAGCCCAAAACCCTGATAATGTTTTAGCAGTTGCCACAGGAAGAAACATTAAAAGAATAGATGTTTTAGGCAATTTACTACCTTATTTCAAACATTTTGTCTTTTTTAACGGCGGTCTTACTAAATATTTTGATAAAGTAATTGATGATAGACCTTTTAAAAAAGAAGTAGTCAAAGAACTAATCGCAAAAGCCCATCAAGCGAAAATTCACATAGGTCTTACAGGAATGACACAAGAAATTGTACCAAGCCCACAAGACTTAATTCCGCCTTCATTAGGAGAACTTTACTGCACTAATAAAAAATCTGTAGTGGACCCTGAATTTCATCTGCACAACAATGTTTATCAAGTGTGGTTATTCGAACCCAACAAAGAAAAATTGCAAAATTTTCTTAAAGATTTGAAAGATTTGCAAGCGTATTATTGGAGAACTAATGGTGGTGTTGATTTGGTGCCTCAAAGTGTGAATAAAACTTGTGGTATTAAAAAATTAAAAGAACTTTACCCCCATCATCAATTAGTTTGTGTAGGGGACGGCTATAATGATGTTGAAATGCTTAAATTAGCTGATGTAGGCATCGGATTGGAAAACACCAATTGCCAAGAAATAAAAGATAATTGCAATCTTTTAGCTCCTCATATCGACGATGATAAATTCTATGATTTTTTAAAACTACACCATTTAGTTTAATTTTTTCTTTTGGATTTTGATTTTAAAACAGCATGAATTTTTACTTACTTTTATAATTTTTATATTTTTTTCTCTGTTTTGTGATTTTAAAACTGTTAATTTGCATTCCTTTTGACCAAAAATAATATATTTTGTTTTTTGCACTTATACTTGCAAAACTACCCAGAATCCTAAATTATTTTTTAGTCCAAAAGCCAATTAACAAACCTCATTAATTACAATTTAGATGCAAATCTAAAACCAAAGAAAGGATTAAGTTAAATGTTAACTTCCGATAAAAATGTTATTTTAAAAGCGCATCAACAAGAATACGCTATAGCTCAAGTAAATATTAATAATTTAGAATGGACCAAAGCTGCTTTACAAACTGCCGAAGAACTAAAATCACCTGTTATTTTAGGAGTATCCGAAGGAGCTGCGAAATATATGGGAGGGCTTAAAACAGTCGTTGCAATGGTAAGAGAACTAGACGCCTTTTATAAGGTTTCTGTCCCTGTTATTTTGCATTTAGATCACGGTTCTTATGAAGGTGCTAAACAAGCCATGGAGGCAGGATTCACTTCTGTTATGTTTGATGGCAGTCATTATGATTTTGCCCAAAATTTAAGTAAAACCAAAGAAATCACCGAGATATGTCACCAAAAAGGACTTTTAATAGAAGCAGAAGTTGGGGGCATCGGCGGCGAAGAAGACGGCATTATTGGTCAAGGAGAAATTGCAGATCCTCAAGAATGCAAACAAATTGCTGATTTAGGTGTTGATATGCTTGCTGCTGGAATTGGTAATGTGCACGGTAAATATCCTGATAATTGGACAGGACTTGATTTTAGTGTTTTTGCCAAAATTAGAGAACTTACCAACAAACAAACGCCCCTAGTACTGCACGGAGGCACTGGTATTCCTGAAGACATGATTAAAAAAGCTATTTCTTTGGGAGTAGTAAAAATCAACTTCAACACTGAATTTCAATTAGTTTTTGCCCAAGCTACTAGACAATACATTGAAGAAAAAAAAGATTTAACAGACAAAGGCTTTGATCCGCGTAAGTTATTAAATCCCGGCTTTTTAGCTATTAAAGAATTAATGAGACATAAATTAGCTCTTTTTGGTTCAATCAACAAAGCTTAATTATTGAATATCAATATTTCCCAATTTTAAATCTTTCCCTTAAGAAAATATAGCTACAATTATAAAAAATTTCTTTTTTACATTTTAGAGAAGAAAGGTCCAAAATATGGCAAGTTCTAATACAAATATGAACACCAACAATACCATAGTTATTGTGTTATTAGCAATTAAAACACTTGTACCTATTGTTGTGGGTATTTTAGCCTTGCGCAGTTATTTTAAAGGCAAAAAAATTGAAACTAAACGTTGTTTTATTAAGTGGTTAATTAAAGATATTAAAATTAGGTTAACTGAATGCGATAATTTTAAACTAAAAGAACAGTTTTCTTTAAAAATTCAATTTATTGTGGAAAGAATTGATGATTTTGAAAAGCAACAGTTAATGGGAGGCAAAATGTTTTTAACTTTTGTAATAGGAGCTTTTACCAATCGCAAATAAAACCTTATAGAAGGCGAACTTGACCAATACTTAGAAGAACTAAATGCCATTAAAGACGAATTGCCAGAATCAACAATTGAAAAAATTAAAAAACATAAACGATAAAATAATACCAATATTTAAAAATTATTATTCCTCTAAACGATGGATAAAATAAATAAAATAAAACAACAAAAAAATAAAATTAACCATTCAAACAAACTATTTACTAATTTAGATAAAAATAACTTAAAAATAATTAATATTTCCTAAGTGAAAGGCATAAATGCATGACAAAATCCTTAACTAATATGAATATTACAAATAAAAAAGTTTTATTGCGAGCAGACCTAAATGTTCCTTTAGAAAACAGCGTTATCACAGATGACAACAGAATTAAGGCTATTTTACCTACTTTAAAATATTTAGTTCAGCAAAAAGCTAAAGTTATTATTTTTTCTCATTTGGGACGCGTTAAAACTGAAGCTGATAAAGCCCATTTTAGCTTGCAAGTGGTAGCTGAAAAAATTTCTTTTTATTTACAACAAAAAGTAAAGTTTGTTCCAGAAACTCAAGGCAACACCTTAAATCAAGCTGTTGGCCAGATGCTTCCAGGGGATGTTTTAGTGGTCCAAAATACTCGTTTTGAAGATGTTCCTTTCAAAAAAGAAAGTAAAAACGACCCCGAATTAGGCAAATATTGGGCATCTTTAGGTGATTTTTTTGTCAATGATGCTTTTGGTACATGCCATCGCACCCACGCTTCTAATGTAGGTATTGCAACATATATCAAAGAAAAATGCTTTGGTTTTTTGGTTGAAAAAGAAATATCTTTTCTCAAAAAAATTGTCCAAACTCCTCAAAGACCTTTGGTTGCTGTTTTGGGTGGCTCCAAAGTATCTGACAAAATTGGAGTTATTCGTAGTCTTTTGCAAAAAGTTGATGTTCTTTTGATAGGTGGAGGAATGATCTATACTTGTCTTAAAGCCAAATGTTTTAACATAGGAACTAGCTTGTTAGAAGCAGACAAAATCCCTTTAGTAAAAGAATTATTAGCTTCTCCAGAAGGCAAAAAAATCGTTTTACCTAAAGATTTTGTTTGTGGCAAAGAATTTTCGCCAACAACACAAGCAGCTGTTTATAGTTATGATAATATTTCTGATGATGTAATGGGACTTGATATCGGACCTCAAACAATTGAACTTTTCAAAACGTATTTACAAACGGCTCAAACAGTTGTTTGGAATGGTCCTGTAGGAGTGTTTGAATTTGAACAATTTTCTAAAGGAACCAAAGCTTTAGCCGAAACAATAAGCAATCTTTCGCCCAATACAACTACCATTATTGGTGGTGGCGATAGCGCTGCTGCAGTCTTTAAATTCGGTCTAGATCAAAATTTCAGCCATATTTCTACGGGTGGAGGCGCTTTTTTAGAATTTTTAGAAGGAAAACCAATGCCAGGGCTTGCATGTATGGAGAAACTGTAATCACAACTCCCCTATTTTTATTTTATTTTTTGATCATTATTATTCTTCAAATTACCAAATATTACAAACATCACAAAATAAAACAATCCACATAACCAACAAATAGATCCATCATTTACATTAAAAAAGGATAAAAAAAGAAAAAGAGGTTTAATTAATTATGAAAGTTAAAGTAGCAATTAATGGTTTTGGGCGTATCGGTAAATTAGCCTTTCGTCTTGTTTTTGGAAATCCTAAATTTGAAGTAGTAGCTATCAATGATTTAGCAACTTTAGAAACTATTTCTTATTTATTAAAATACGACAGCATTCAAAAACCTTACAAATTAGACGCTGTTAGTTTTGAAGACAACTATTTAGTAGTTGAAGGACAAAAAATTCCTGTGTTTCAAGAAAAAAATCCTCAAGATTTACCTTGGAAAAAACTAGGAGTAGATATTGTTTTAGAATGTACAGGTTTTTTTACTAGCAAAGAAAAAGCAGCTCTTCATTTAGAAGCTGGAGCTAAAAAAGTGTTAATTAGTGCTCCTGCTACTGGGGATGTAAAAACAGTTGTTTACAATGTTAATGACCAAATACTTACTAAAGAAGATGCCATTGTAAGCGGGGCTTCTTGCACTACTAACTGTTTGGCGCCCGTTGTTAAAGTCTTAAATGACAACTTCGGCATCAACCAAGCTTTTATGACTACCGTTCATAGTTACACCAGTGACCAAAGTTTAATTGATCAAAACCATCCCAAAGGCATTTGGACACGTCGCGGTAGAGCTGCAGCCTTTAATATGGTGCCAAGTTCTACTGGAGCTGCCAAAGCTATTAGTTTAGTTATTCCTGAATTAAAAGGAAAACTGGATGGTACAGCAATTAGAGTTCCTACAATTACAGGCTCTTTAGTTGACCTTACCGCAGAACTGACTCAAGAAGCTACTACAGAAGCCATCAATGAAGCTTTCAAAAAAGCTGCTAATGGAACCCTAGCCTACGTTACAGATCCTATTGTTTCCTCAGATGTTATTGGAACAAGTTATGGTTCTTTATATGATTCTCACACTTTGCAAGTCCTCAAAGAAAAACCTAAATTTATTAAATTAATGTCTTGGTATGACAATGAAATGAGTTATGTTAGTCAATTAGTAAGATTGCTTCACAAAGTAGCAACTTTAGTTTAATCCTTTTTGAATCTATCTTTATTACAAATGAAACTCCTTAGACCATTTTTTTGAAAGTGGTCTATTTTCTTTATTCTCTCCTTTGCAACCCTTCAAAAATATTGTTATCACCTTATTATTAATTAAATTTATTATCAATATCTTTTATTAATGATTTTCTATTGGCGATCATCCCACTATTTTTTCTCCACTTTTTTCCCTTAGTTTATATTTTTATTTGCAACATTATATTATTATAAAATATTATCAAAACCAATAATTATTCCCTTGCTAAAAATACCCCCCCTTCACCTTTATTTTATTTTTTTACCCCAATTATTACTTTGCCTGATGAAAAGTAATTTTGATATTTCTTTAGAAAGAAATTAATCTCATATGCTAAAAACCAACAACAAAGAAACAAAAGTTTTTTTCTCCCCCTTGCAAAAACACATTATTGCTTCTACTTTTTTAGGATTCACAATTGTGTTAGAATTTGCTTATGATAAGTTAGGGATTGCCAAAATGGGAGCAAATATTGGCTCTTTTATTAAAGTTTCTCTCCTTCCTTTAATTTTAATTGGTTTTTTATTGGGCAAAAAACATAGCTTTCTTTTTTGTACTCTTTATGCCTTATTTCATCTATTTAAAGCTATTTTTTTAAGTGAATCCACCAATATTTTAGTTTATATGCAAGCCCAACAAATGCGACCCTTACAACAAATTGCAGTTTTACTTTTGGATTATCTTTTAGTTGATTTATCTTATAGTCTTTCTTTTGTTTTTTATACCCCTAATTTAAAATATTTTGATAATTATAAAAGCATTTTACTTAATTTATTAATAGTTTTTACCTCTGTTTTTGCTTTTAAATGTTTGGCTTCTTATTTTATTTGGTTGCCCCTTATTGCAAATAAACAAAATTATTTCCCCTTTTTAGCTCCCCTAATCAACTACCCTATTATTTGGTGTTTTTGTTATAATTTAATCCCCGTTTTTGCTACTTTTATCTTTATTTTTATTTTTTTATTTTTCTTAAATCCTAGAATTAAAACTTACCTTAACTATTATAGATAATTTTTACCCCCCTCCTCTTTTTTCCTCAATGTTGTCAAAAAACATTTTATTAATTCAATATAAATAATAAAATTACATACACAAAGAAAAGAGAAAAACTATGCATAATAATTACTATTTCCAACTTTTAAATCAACCCTTTGTAGCTTTTGTGCCACCCCTTCTTGTCCTATTTATATTTTCCTTATTGCTATTGTGTTATCATTTTTTATTAAAAGCTAGTATGTTTGTACCCATTTTAAATAAAGGAACTACATTTGAAAAAGTTTTTAGGAGATATTTATAAATGATATTTATTAGCCTTATCAAATAAGAATTTTTTTAATTTCAGTATTATTTTACAATTTATTCCCCGTTTATTATTTCTTTTTCTTCGATGTTGTCAAAGAACATTTTATTAATTTAATATAAATAATAAAATTACACACACAAAGAAAAGAGAAAAACTATGAATAATAATTTTAATCGCAATCAAAAACTTTTAAGACAAAAATTATCCTAACTTCTTTTTTAACTTCCTTATCTATTGTTTTATCTAAAATACTACAAATTATATTCCCAGATAAAACAACATCTTTTCCAGGGTTTCATTTTATTCATATAGATGTAAATATTCTTGTCTATGTGCGTTTTTTACCTTTAATTGTAATGTCTTTTTATGTTCCTTGGCATCTTTCTTGCCTGGGTGCTTGTTTGGCTGAAACAATTGGATATTTTGTAGGATATGGTTATGAATTTTGTTATCAGTTTGAACTGATTGCTAATTTAGCTTGTGTTTTATCGTTTGGATTATTACCTGGTTTGTTGTTAAGACACCAAGATAATTTTTTAAAAATGTATTTAGTTGTTGTCCTGTTATCAGCTTTATATCAAACATTATATTGGTATGTAATGTTAAAATGGTGGTGGACAGCCGAAATAAATATTTTTTCCCAAGATATTACCATCCAACAAATTGCAACAACTATGGTAAATAAAGGGCTCTTTATTGCTTTGCCCCTTGTCTTTGTGACTTCCTTTTTTGTAGTTATCCTTTTAAAAGAGCTGTTTAAAAGATTGCAATTTTTAGCAGATACTTACGAATTTTATAAGAAATAATCAAATTTATTAGTTTATAATTAAAATGTAGTTATTCGACAATAAAATATTTTTTCAAACTAACATAAATAAAATTCAACTTGCCACACCGTTGCTATTTAGATATTTTTCATAAAAATTAAAAAGATAGGATTAAACCAAAGTGAAATTTCAAGATTTTGAATATCAAAGAGTGGATATTGCTCAAAACAAACAAACTATTTTGCCTATGATAGAGGCTTTTTTGGATGCTTCCTTACCAGAACAAATTAAAATTATTAACCGTCTTAATTCATTAATGGATGAAATTAATTCCATGTTTACTTTGGCAGAAATTAGGCATAGCCTAGATGTAAAAGATACTTTTTATCAACAAGAAAAACATTTTTGTGACCAAAATGCCCCTTTGCTAACCGAATTACAACATCAATTTAGCCAAACTATGGTAAAAAGTAAACATTATGACGCCTTAGTACAAGAATTTGGGCCCCTGTTATTTGACCAAACCAAACTATTTTTAAAAACATTTGACCCTAAAATTATTCCTTATTTACAAGAAGAAAAAACTTTAACAACCAAATATCAAAAATTAATTTCTGATCCTTCTGTTGCTTTTGAAGGCAAACTTTATAATTTAAGTCAAATGGCTCCTTTTTTGGAATCGTCCCAAAGGCAAACTAGAAAAAATGCCCAATTAGCTGTTTCGCAATTTTTTGCTAAAAATGAGCAAGAATATGACCTTATTTATGACCAATTAGTCCAAACACGAACCAAGATGGCTCAAATATTGGGATATTCCAATTTCGTTGCCTTAGGTTATGATCTTTTAGGACGCACTGATTACGATGCTAACCAAATTGCAGATTATCGCACCAACATTTTAAAATATGTTTTGCCGTTTTATACCATGACTCAAAAACGTAAATCCAAACGTTTAGGTATTGCTAAATTGGAAAGTTATGACAAAAGTTTTAATTTTTCAAGTGGCAATCCCAAACCTCAAAGAGGAGTTGATTTTCAGTTAACCCAAGCAAAAAAAATGTATCATGCAATGTCTCTCCAAACCAAATTATTTTTTGATTTTATCTTAGAAAAAAATCTATTAGACCTAGATAGCAAACCCAACAAAACAGGCGGTGGATACTGTACTTACCTTCCTAAATATAGCGCTCCTTTTGTTTTTGCTAATTTTAATGGCACAAGTCATGATGTAGATGTTTTGACTCACGAAATAGGACACGCCTTCCAAGTTTATCAAAGTCGTCATTTAATTCCTGAGTATCGTTGGCCTACTTTTGAAGCAGCTGAAATTAGTTCTATGGGAATGGAATTTTTAGCTTATCCGTGGGTAAAAGATTTTTTTGCCCAAGATGTAGACAAATATCAATTTCTACATTTATCCCAATCCCTTAATTTCTTACTTTATGGTGCTTTAGTGGATCATTTTCAACATGAAGTTTATCAAAATCCTCAAATGACTCCTGCTCAAAGAAAAGAGTGTTGGCGTAATTTGGAAAAAAAATATTTGTTGTTAGAAACTTATGAAGGCGATCCTTTTTTAGAAAAAGGTACTTTTTGGTTCCGTCAAAGCCACATTTTTTCTACTCCTTTTTACTACATTGACTATACTTTAGCCCAAGTTTGTGCTTTAGAAATTTGGCTTTTAAGCAAGCAAGATTATTCCAATACTTGGCAAAAGTACTTAAAATTATGTCAATTAGGCGGTTCACAAACTTTTTTAAACCTTTTAAAAACTACAGGACTTACTAATCCTTTTGAACCTAATCACTTAAAAAACATTGTTTCTTTTGTAACTTGTTATTTGCAAAAAATTGATGATACTAAATTTTAATTACACCATTTTATAACAATTTTTCACTCCTTCCACAAAAACTCAATCTTATTTTATATCTTATATTACGATTTGCGATTCGTTGCAAAAGTGGTTTTGCCTTTTTCAAACTAACCTCCCCTCGAAATAAACCAACTACCTCAAAAATGCCCCATCAAAACTACCAAACAAACAAAGAAAGAAAGAAAAATTTAAAGTTATGATATCTATTCAAAATTTAACTTTTTATTACGGTTGTAATCCTATTCTCAAAGACCTTAATTTAACCATTCAAAATAATTCTTGGGTTTCTATTGTTGGTCATAATGGCTCGGGAAAATCTACTTTAGCCAAAATTTTAGTAGGGCTGCTTTCTTGTACCAAAGGACAAATTTTAATTGACAATATCGTTTTAAATGAAAAAAATTTGCCCCTTTTGCGACCTAAAATAGGTATGGTTTTCCAAAATCCTGATTATCAGTTTACAGGACTTACTGTAAGAGAAGATATTGCGTTTGGATTGGAAAATTATAATGTTTGTAGAGAAGAAATTATAGCCAAAGTTTGGCAATATGCCAAAATGGTAAAAATAGATGATTTATTGGACACAAACGTGAATCAACTTTCAGGGGGACAAAAACAACGTGTAGCAATTGCCTCCATTTTAGCGATGGAGCCCGAAATTATTATCTTTGATGAAGTAACTTCTTTTTTAGATCCTCAAGGCGCTTTGGAAGTGCAAAAAATTATTCAAAACATTAAAAATAAAATTTTGATTACCATTACTCATGATTTAGAGTTTGCTGCCAAAAGTGATGAAATTATTGTTCTTGATCAAGGAAAATTAATTACCCAAACCCCACCCCAAAACCTTTTTCAAGACCCTTTATTTTTGCAACAATATAAATTGAAACCTCCTTTATCATTAGAGCTTTACTATGAAATTTTAAAAGACAGCACCACTAAAAACATTAAAAATAATCAAATGTTAGAAAATTTAAAGGATATTTTATGGCAATACAATTTGAAAAAGTAAACTTTTATTATAAAAACCCACCCCACCCCCCCCAAAAAACTACTGCCACTTTATCTGACATTAATTTAAAAATCAATTCTCAAAATGAATTTATTGCTTTAGTGGGGAAAACCGGTTCAGGCAAATCGACCTTAGTGCAATTAATGAATGCTTTGCTTACCACAAATATAGGAAAAGTAACAGTTTGTGGCACTACCATAACTTCTAAAACAAAAAAAGAACTCTTAGTGCCCTTGCGCCAAAAAGTAGGTTTAGTTTTCCAATTCCCTGAATATCAATTATTTGAAATAACTGTTTTAAAAGATGTAATGTTTGGTGCTGAAGTTTTTTTAAATAACAAACAACAAGCCCAAAAGCAAGCTTTCAAAACTTTAGAACAAATCAACATTCCTCACGCTTTACATCAAAAATCTCCCTTTCAAATTAGTGACGGACAGCAAAGAAAAGTCGCTATTGCAGGTATTTTAGCCATGCAGCCTGATATTTTAATCCTTGATGAACCTACACGTGGTCTTGATTTGGAAAGTAGCTCTGATATTATGGATTTTTTACAAATTTTGCATCAAACATTTCACAAAAATATTATCATTATTACTCATGATATGAATTTGGTTGCCCAATATGTAAAACGTGTTTTGGTTTTGTCTCAAGGAAAATTGCTTTTTGATGGCACAAAAGAAACTTTTTTTGAACACCCCCGATTTGAGCAATTTAACTTAGATATTCCTGATACTTTTAAAATTTTAAAACATTTAAATCAAACTTTAGGAATCCCCTTTCAAGCACACTATTGTTTTAGCACCCTTGCCCAATATTTAAAAGAATTTTATTGTTAAAAGGTATTATTGATGAAAAATAATGATTTTACAAATAATAATTTATCCCACCCCTCTTTATCGCGTTGTTTTTTGTACCAACTCCATCCTTCTATCAAAATTCTTGCTTTTGTGTTGCTGTTAGTTTTTATTTTAAAACTGCCCATTAATGTTGAAAATATTGCTCCAAATCAAGTTTTTATTTTTGCAAACCCCAAACGCATCACTTTATTTTATCTTTTTTGTGTGGTAGCTTTAATGAGCCTTTGTTTCTTTTTTGGAGTAACTTGGAGTTATTTTTGGCAAAGAATTAAACATTTAAGATTTGTTTTTATTATTTCTTTGGTAATAAATTTAGTTCCTTCGGAATATACTTCTTTTAATGCTTTTATGCGAGCTCAAATTCCTATTTTAAGTTATGATGCCATCCATTCTTTTTGGTTGTTTTTAATATGTATTTTATTGTATAATTTCACTAAAAAATATATTCTCTTTAAATTATCTTATTTGTTATTTTTGCTTTTGTGCGTCTTTGTTATTCCTTCGTATTTTCCTTCCAATATACAAGAAATTTTGGGTTGCAAACCTAAAAATTATATATTGCAAACGACTTCTTTTCTAAGAATTTGTTTTATTATGACAAGATTGTTTTTAATTGTGATGTTGTTTTTTTTATTCAATAAAATAACTTCTTTTATCGAAATTCAAGATGGTCTAGATATTATTTTGTCTCCTTTAAAAAAACTCAAAATTTCTACTGAAACTTTTACTTTGATGCTTTCTTTAATTTTTATGGCTAATTCTTTTTTATTGCAAGAAACCAATAAAATTTTAAAAGCTCAGACAGCAAGAGGCATGGATTTGCACAAAAAAAATATTTTTAAAAGAATTAATCATCTTTTAGCCTTATTGGTTCCTATTTTTGTGTTGGTTTTTAAAAGGTCTTTGGTAATTTCTAATGCTATGGAAGTAAGAGGTTATGTTTTGGGAGCTCCTCGCACCAAAATGATTACTTATCGTTGGAAAATGCTTGATTTTATAACCATAACTACCATTTTTGCTCTATTGTTTATCAAATAAATTCGTATTTGTAAATGCTTTTATAAAACATTTTGTTTTTCCAATAATTACATTGAATGCCCAAAAATAAAAAAAGAAAAAGGTTGTGCCCAAATGAATCAAAAGTTAGGATTAAAAGACCAAGATCAAGAAATCTTTGATCTTATTGAACAAGAAAAAATTAGACAAAAAGAAAATATCTTATTAATTGCTTCGGAAAATTTTGTTTCTCAAGCAGTATTAGATGCCCAAGGAAGCATTTTGACTAACAAATATGCAGAAGGTTATCCTCAAGCTAGATATTATAATGGTTGTAAAAATGTAGATCAAATAGAAAAAATTGCCATTCAAAGAGCAACCAAGCTGTTTGGTGCTAAATATGCAAACGTCCAACCTCATTCAGGTTCACAAGCCAATATGGGAGCATTTCAAGCCTTATTAAAACCTGGTGACAAAATTTTAGGATTATCTTTAATGGATGGAGGACATCTTACTCACGGTCATAAATTAAGTTTTTCTGGTGGTTTTTATGAAGCTCATTTTTATAATGTCAATCCCCAAACTGAAATGCTTGATTATGATGAAATTCGTAAAGTTGCCTTAAAAGTTAAACCTAAATTAATTATTGCAGGATATTCGGCTTATTCTAAAACTATTAATTTTAAAAAGTTTCGTCAAATTGCTGATGAAGTTAATGCCTATTTAATGGCAGATATTGCCCATATTGCAGGTTTAGTTGCTTGTGGGCTTCATCCTTGTCCCTTTGAAGCTAACGCCGATGTTGTTACTTCTACTATGCACAAAACACTGAGAGGACCGCGTGGAGGTTTGATTTTAACCAATAAAGAAGAAGTATTTAAAAAAATAAATCGTGGTATTTTTCCAGGTATTCAAGGAGGACCTTGTATTCATACTATTGCAGCTAAAGCTGTTGCTTTTCAAGAAGCGATGATGCCTTCCTTTAAAGAATATCAAAAGCAAGTTATCAAAAATGCAAACACCTTTGCTAAATCCTTCCAACAAAAAGGTTATCGCATTGTAAGTGGAGGCACTGATAATCATTTATTTTTAATTGATGTTAAACATAAAAATCCTGAGTTTACAGGATCCAAAATTGCAAACATGTTAGAAAAAATAAATATTGTTGTCAACAAAAATACCATTCCTTTTGATCAAGAAAAACCTTTTGTGACAAGCGGTATTAGAATTGGCACACCTGCTATGACAACAGTAGGTTTTAGAGAAAATGATTTTATTTTAGTTGCAGATTTGATGGACAAAGCTATCAATCACTTGGACGACGAATCTTATTTAGCCCAAATTAAACAACAAGTTTTGGCTTTATTAAGTAAATTTAATAAGTAAAAAACAACATCCCTATTTTCAAACATAAAAATAATTATTTTGTAATCCTACATTTTTTCTTTCCTAATTCCATTAACAAAATATTAATAAAACATTAACAAAAGACTCCTTTTTATTAAGGGGTCCTTCCTTTTTTATGTAACAATTTTTGCCACCCCCCAAAACTTTTTTATTTTGCAACAAACATCCCATTTGTCAAAGTCACACCCATAAAAACATTAGCAAATAAACTCTGCTTTTGCTTATTTAAACCCAATTTATCTTTATATGTAATTATTGTTTTTTT
>NZ_JSWH01000003.1:0-253 GCF_000803325.1 Chrysanthemum yellows phytoplasma | reverse complement strand
AATGATAAAGTAATTTCTCAAATCAAAATCACAAAAATAGATTTACAAGAAGAAATAAAATAAATAAAAAGAGCAAATATTTTCATATTTGCTCTTTTTTTATACCTTTATAAATTTGTTCAATTAAGAAATCATTTATTTTCAAATAAATAATAATGGGTAATACAAAATCAAAGTTTAGAATTATACCCATTCATTAAAATATTAAAATCCACATCTTGGATAAAATTAAATATAATTTTATTAATAATAT
>NZ_JSWH01000076.1:0-360 GCF_000803325.1 Chrysanthemum yellows phytoplasma | reverse complement strand
GTTTCCTTTTTTTATATCACTTGACACCTGGAAAAGTTTAATTATACCTTTTTCTTTAAAAAAACGTAAATTCTTGGTTCAAAAAATGGTTTTTATTAAAATTAAAAGATAAATGTGTTAAAATGTTAGTATATTAAAAAAATCATTCGAAAGGAACAAGAACCTATGAATTTCTGATATAAATTTTTAAAGTATATAAGTGAACAAATTTGTTATTATTCATATTAACAAAAAATTCACATTATCATCCCCCAAATTCTTTTACTAAACTTAAATTACCTTAGTTGAGGGATAAAATAATAAAGAAGATTTAATTAATGATTAATTTACAAAAACAATTTAAAATAATAAGTATTTATT
>NZ_JSWH01000075.1:0-318 GCF_000803325.1 Chrysanthemum yellows phytoplasma | reverse complement strand
TCTTTTTTATAAATTTAAAAACTAATCTTTCTAAAAAAAAGATTAGTTTTTTGTTTTTATCTTTATGAGACTCGCTTTTTGTATTATCGTTATTGTTTGTATTTGCTTCAAAAGGTTATTTATCAATAGAAAAATATACAAAAGGTGGGGTTCCCCAAAACTTTATATAACTTTTTCTTTTTTAAAATTCTTTAAGACTGAAATAATTTTGATATCTGTATAAAATCGTTTTGTAATTCTATTTACCTTACTTTTGCTAAAAGATAAAATTAAAATATTATTCAAAGAAATCCCTAATTTATCAATTAAATATTTAAC
>NZ_JSWH01000074.1:0-358 GCF_000803325.1 Chrysanthemum yellows phytoplasma | reverse complement strand
TTAATACTTTTAATGATTTATAAATTTTTAAATATTTTATTCATTCCTAAATCAGAATTAAAACAACCAATTAAAACTAATAACTTGAATCAATATGATTTAAACAATTTACAAAGAAAGATATCTAATCTAGAATATAAACTTAATTTACAAAAAAGACAAAACGTTATTAAACCAGTTGAAAACAAATATCAAAAAAGAAGCTAAATTATTCAAACCAATAATCAACCAAAACTAAAAAATGAAATATTTATCATTTGGGGTTTTTTTATTAGTGGAGTTATTCTTGTTTTTTTAATCATTTTATTATTAGCTATGAATAAAACCCAACTTAAAGTAGAAATACAAAAAGAAAAAC
>NZ_JSWH01000252.1:0-272 GCF_000803325.1 Chrysanthemum yellows phytoplasma | reverse complement strand
TCAAACAATACCTCACCCTTTATACTAAGAAATTTAATACTCAAGAAAATATAAATAAATAAAATAAGGAGAACTTGAAAAATGAAAATAAACTCAAAAACCAAACAAAAAGCAATTTTTCCATTTATTCTGATGTTATTTTCTATCATTATAATATTAGGTTCATTCTATTTTATTATGAATAATATAAATAAAATAGAATATAGTTTAGTTGATTTTCAAAAAGAAACGAAACAATATTTTAAAGATATAAATAATAATTTAGAAAAACA
>NZ_JSWH01000251.1:0-387 GCF_000803325.1 Chrysanthemum yellows phytoplasma | reverse complement strand
CATTTATTTAAATATTTAAACTTTAATACATTAAAAAAATAACAAAAAAATCAATAATTACATTATTTTTAACGTTTTTTACTCAAAAAAAAAAGAGTAAAATAAAGGTAAGGGAGATTTTTTTGTGCCCTATTAAACCCAAAGGAGACACAAATGTATCAAAATAAAAAACAACCTAATTATACTTTATGGACTATTTTATTACTTATTTTTATTTCTACTGGAGTTGTTTGTGTAGTTGTTGCAGTAGCATTTAAAAACAGAAAAGAGCCCCAAGAAGAACAAATACCAACCCCAACCTCTTACAAACCTAACTATACCCCCAATAAAGGAACTTACACAGAAAATAAAGAAGAAGCTACCAACTCCCCCAACAAAGCACCCATC
>NZ_JSWH01000250.1:0-237 GCF_000803325.1 Chrysanthemum yellows phytoplasma | reverse complement strand
TTAAATTGATTTTGTAATTTAAACATAAATTAAATCTCCTTTTTTATTTTTTATAATAAGAATAAAACATACTTTAAATTATTTTAACGTCTTCTATGATTATTTGGTTGATTTTGGTTGATTTGTCTTTGTAAATTATTTTGATCTCGTTCAATTATTTGTTGATTTATCATTGAAAGTTGATTACTGGTTGTTTCTAATCTGTTTGAAATAGTAACCATTCTGTTGAAACGTGTT
>NZ_JSWH01000249.1:0-468 GCF_000803325.1 Chrysanthemum yellows phytoplasma | reverse complement strand
ATTATTTTTTTAGTCTTTGAAACAAAAAAAAGACTAACTATTAAGTTAGTCTTAAAGAATTTTTAAAAAGCAAAAAGTGTCTAAACTTTTGGAACACCTCATAATTTTAAAAGATCATTTTTGTCTTCATCCAAAACAAATAAAGTGGCTTTGATTTGGAATAAAGCATTAACTGGAGGTAAAACTAATTTATAAGCTTCTTGTCCCAATGTTTTTTTAACTGCATCTTTAACTGCTTGAACAAGATTTACTTGGGCTTCGTCTTTATCTTCTTGAGCTACTACTTTTTTTACATCTGTTGGTTGAACAAATTTTGTAGCTTCTTTTTCTAAAGCTTCTTCTAATTTTTTATCTGCTAAAGCTTTTACTAAAGCTTGTTTTTTATTTTTAAACTCATCTAGTAATTTTTTAGTATATTCTTTAACTGTTTCAGTTAATTTTTGATCTAATACAAATGTTTCAACAAAA
>NZ_JSWH01000248.1:0-540 GCF_000803325.1 Chrysanthemum yellows phytoplasma | reverse complement strand
ATTGAAAACTTTTTCGGCCAAATGAAAACAATCTTACAACATCAAAATCCTTTTTTATTTCAAAAATCTCCTGATAAAATGAAAAAATTAATCAATCAATTTCCTCAATTTTGGAATACTAAGTGGATTTTAAGCAAATTAAACTATTCAACTCCAACTCAATATTCTCAAAATCTAAGATAAATTCTTAGTTGAATTAATATAAAATAATATAACCTTGAAAAAGGTTACTTTAGTGCGCTTTTTTTAACTAAAAATAGTAAAATTTAAAAAAAATCATTTTCTTTCATTTTGTTGACGAGTTTTTAACTTTTTTTACCTAACTATATAGTGAAGGGTTAAAATATTAAAAAAATATCTTTTGAAACTAAAGAATTATCAAAAAAAGTTTAGACACTTTTTTGAATGAAAACAATATTTCTTTAGTTTGAAAAGATAGGAAATTATCTATTAATTTTTAGTCTTAAAGAGTCATTTTAAAATAAAAAGTTGTATAAAAAAGTGGAACAGTTCATCGCAATCAAGCTGAAAATATGAGTA
>NZ_JSWH01000247.1:0-1794 GCF_000803325.1 Chrysanthemum yellows phytoplasma | reverse complement strand
ATAAAGGTTTATCAGATAATGGGGCATAACCTAGTTTAAATTCTTTAATAGTTTCTATAGTTAATTTTCTTTTTTGGGTTAAATTCTTGTTAATTATTTAGGGATTTGATTAATCCTAAAACCCCTTTTTGGCATAAATCCTCTTTAGTTAAAACTCGAGGATAATATTTAAATTGATAAGCTAGTTTTTTTACTAAAGGTAAATGAAGTTCGATTAATTGATTGCGAATTTCTAAATTCTTTTTATTTTTTAAAAAATCTTTAAATAATTTTTGTCTTAACATTCAATTCCTCTCTAAAAACATTTTTAGAAAAGATATGAAATTATTTTTTAGTCTTTGAAACAAAAAAAGACTAACTTAATAGTTAGTCTTAAAGAATTTTTAAAAAACAAAAAAGTGTCTAAACTTTTGGAACACCTCAGTTTGGAATGTAAATATAAATTTAAATTATAGACTTTTGGTCAATAACTACCTTTATGTTTAATTAATAAAAATAAATGAGTGCTTAGGGCACCAACAACAAAGGAAAAACTAACTACTGCTATCAAAGATGCAATAGCTAGGGCAAAAACAAAACCCAAAAAGAAAGGTCTGTCATGAGAAATGCAAGGATTAAAATAAAAATTACAAATATATACAAACAAATATGAGCTTATAAGGGCAAATGTTAAAAAGGCACACAAAGAAAAACATGTATTGCTTTTATTGGCTGTATACCTAACATTTGCTAATCTATTCAAAAAACTATCTTTAGGATTTAACATGTGTGTGTTTCATTAAAATGTTTGTATTTTGATACTCTATATTATTAAACCTAACATTTTTATTCTTATTATAATTACGTGTTTTTACTTTTTTTATTTTAGCTTTATAAGGTTTGTTAGTTTTCTTAGATTTGTTGTTCTTACTTGGTGGAATTGGCATTTTAGATGACAATTTATAAATTAAAAAGATAATCATCAAAAAAGTAATAATGGAATTAAGATATTTTAAATAAATTTTTTCTGGTGTAAGTTTTATTACTGCGGGTTGAAAAAATTCCAAGATAAAACAAAGTAAAATAATCAATCCATCTGTTAACAATAAAGTAGAGATAAAAGGAATTTTTAATTTATTTTTTAAAATAAGCTGAATAACATTATTCCCACCAATAGTAGCATTATTTTTCATAATTAAAGTAATTCCTATACTTTGACATAAACTCAAAATACAAGGAACTAAAAAAGTATTTTAAAAACACTTTCAAGGCGTAAGGTTGTTTATTAATGAAAGTAACTATCCATTTTAATTGGTCTTTGGTACAAACGTTATCAAACAACTTAACACCTAAAATAAATAAAACAGTTACAAAGATAGCTTTAATAAAAAAATCACGCCCCATAAATAAAATACCTAAAATAAAGGTAAATATTTGAAAAGCATAAATATAGTTTTTAACGTCGGAATCTTTTACTTCCTTCTGGACTGATATTTGCCAAATAGATTTAGTTAAAAATGATGGATCTCCTAAAACTAGATCCATTGGTACTACAAAAAAAGTAACTACTACAATTAAAAGAAAAGTACCTAAAAAATATTTGAAAGATATTTTTTTGGTTTATAATTTTGGCTTTTTTCACAAAAAGTAACCCTTTCTTAAAACAATAATATTTTAAAACATAATAAATTTTTTGCAAACACTAACAAAAGAGGGGTCATTGTAATTAGTGTTATTAAAAAATAAATTAATTGAAAAATGAAAAAAAGTTTTTAGAAAGAAATAATAAATAATTTATTATTGTTTTGTGTTTTC
>NZ_JSWH01000246.1:0-600 GCF_000803325.1 Chrysanthemum yellows phytoplasma | reverse complement strand
ATTGAAAACTTTTTCGGCCAAATGAAAACGATCTTACAACATCAAAATCCATTTTTATTTCAAAAATCTCTTGATAAAATGAAAAAATTAATTAATCATTTTCTTAAATTTTGGAATAATCAATGGATTTTAAGTAAATTAAACTATTCAACTCCATCTCAATATATTCAAAATCTGAGATAAATTTTGAGTTGAATGAACATCAGATAATATAATCTTGAAAAAGGTTACTTTAGTGCGCCTTTTTTTAAGAAAAATGTTAAATTGATACCAAAGATTATTTTCTTTTCATTTTGTTAACGAGTTTTTCATTTTTTTTACCTAACTAGATAGTGTAAAGATAAATATTAAAAAAAATATCTTTTGAAACTAAAGAATTATGAAAAAAGTTTAGACACTTTTTTAAACGAAAAAATATTTCTTTAGTTTGAAAAGATATGAAATTATCTATTAATTTTTTAGTCTTAAAGAACAATTTTAAAATAAAAAGTTTTATGAAAAAACGGAACAGGGCACTAGAACCAAAACAAAAAGAATCCCCCCCATATTTAATATTTTTTTTGCAATTACAACATTAATTATATTCTTTATAATTTTCAT
>NZ_JSWH01000245.1:0-933 GCF_000803325.1 Chrysanthemum yellows phytoplasma | reverse complement strand
AAAATTAAAACCATCAAACCTGATGGGACCATTACTTGGAAAACGAAAAAAATTAAGAAGAAAAGACCTTAAAAAAAGGTCTTTTTTTATTTAGAAAGGAATCAAGATGTTAACTAACAAAGATTTTTACCATATTAAACAATTTAACACTAATACTCAATGTGTTGATATTTTAAAAAAACTTTTTCATAAATCATCATTTTCACTTAATTTTCATGAATATATGTGTCATCATCACCATTTACTAGATCAATATTTAACTGATAAAAACTATCATTCTCAAAGTCAAAAAGTGATCCGTGGTAAAATCAATTAATATCTCATTTTATTCTATTTTCAAAACCAAGGAATCACACACTTATACCCTCAAGCTTATTTATTTTTTATCCCTGACATTAAATTTGATTTAGTGTTATTTACGAAAACGAAACGGATTATCGCTTTTAATTTTAAAACATGTCTTCGCGATCGATATAAACAAGCCATGGTAGAGGCTCAACAATTAAAAAAACTTGATACTCGTTTTGAATTTTATTTATTAACTAATAACACTGTGGAAACTCAAAGATTAAACAAGAAAATCTATCAAGGGAAAATCCCAGGAATTAACCAAGTGATTGATTGTTTTTCACCTCAAGCGAATATCTTTTTACAAACATTACTGACTAACCAATTCCTCCCTTTTAGTGATATTAACATGATTAAAAAATAATAAAGGAGTTAATATAAAATGTTAACCAACGAACAAAAAGCTTTAAGACAAATCATTTCCTATATGAACCAAAATAAAGCTGAGCAATTAAGTTTTTATTTTCAGCTCATTGATCCACAATCTTTTTTAGATAAACAACATAAAAAATTCTTTCAGGCCTTAAAATATTTAACTTTAAACCAGACAAATACTCATCCCTTTGATAAAATCAAATCTCAAAC
>NZ_JSWH01000244.1:0-458 GCF_000803325.1 Chrysanthemum yellows phytoplasma | reverse complement strand
ATTACTAGGTAAAGATTGAAAGATTTTTTTAATTAACATGGTTTTTGTTTCCTTTCCAAGTTTGTGTGTTGTTAAATAAAAAAAGACCCTGAGAAGGGTCTTTGGTTATAAAATAAGATTTTGTCGAGGTAATTTATGGATTATTAGCATTATTTATTATTTCTAACGGATTGTTATTTTTTCTTTTTATGAGGTTGTGAAGTTGACACAATATTTTGTTGCTGATATATATTTCTTTTTTTGTTATTAGAGAACAATTTCGTTAATTTATCTAAATTAATTTGAATTCCTTTTTTTGTGAAATATTTAACATTTTCCTCTAATGTATCTATTGCTTTCTCTATAATATCGATATCTTTTTTTAATTTGTCTTTAGAATTATTCTCCATTGCCATAACTTTCTGATTATTAATAATAAATAATAATCCTAAGAAAATAAACAAATAAATATTTATTAT
>NZ_JSWH01000073.1:0-248 GCF_000803325.1 Chrysanthemum yellows phytoplasma | reverse complement strand
ATTTTGTTTATAATATAAAGAACAAAAGAAAAAACCTCACTGAACCCCAAACACTTATAATTAAATATTTTTTAGATATTTTGCTATTTTTATAATTAAAAAATGTTATAATACAAATGTAAAAATCCCTTTTATTTAAAGTATTAAAAGTTGGTTTTTTATTGTTTGGTCTTTTGACTTTAAAGTATTGTTTTGCGTTTTTCTTTTTGAGTTTTGTAATAATTGAATTTCAACCCATTTAAAAAAAC
>NZ_JSWH01000243.1:0-348 GCF_000803325.1 Chrysanthemum yellows phytoplasma | reverse complement strand
CATTTGTTTTTGTTTTGTTTATTTTATTATTTAATAAATTTAATCAAAACCACATATTTGCTATGGAAAAAGAAGATATTGCTTCTTCTTCAACATCAAATAGAAACCATTTGAATAAATCAAAAAAATTAAGTTTAACAGATAGTTCAAAAAGTTACGTAACTTTGAAAGAAGTAAATAATAAAAAATCAAATACACCAAATTTATCTTATTATAATATTTTAAAAAGTTTGAATTTGGATTTAACTAGACCTAGTCATTTAGGAGTTTCTTCTTTAGAAGAAATAAAATATAAATTTTCAGATATTTTAATCAATTTTGCACCTTCATTTAAATTTTATGGTTCTT
>NZ_JSWH01000242.1:0-583 GCF_000803325.1 Chrysanthemum yellows phytoplasma | reverse complement strand
TTTATGTGTACTTATGATTGTTATTAGCGCTTCAGCGCGTTAGGGTATTGTGTTTGGATAATTTTAAACAACTCTTTTAATAATGGAAAGGAAAAATAGGGAGTTATATATTATATCACTCCTTAAATAAGTTAATCTTTATATATTTTAAAAAACGTTAGTTAAAGTGTTATAAAACTATTAATTATCTTCTTTTAGTGAATATTTATACATAGGATATAACTTTTTCAACCTATAACCTTGTTTGGTTTTAATTAAGAAAGATTTAATATATTTTAAATCTTCTTTTCAGTAATAAATAATGTTTAATCCTTTCTTATAATTAGTTTTAATGGGTTTATTGTATTTTTCTCGTTTTTTAGGATCTAATTGTTGTAATTGTAAAGTTTCTAATTTATGGAGATAATTTTTTTCCAATTAATTCTTTGATATGATTTTTAGTTTAATTTTGATAATTGATTTGAAAAAGATGATATAGATGTTTAAATGTATTATTTCAACTTTTAAAAAAGGGTTAAATCTGAAAGTAATAGTTTAAAAACCGTTTACTAGAATATTGTAGGTGATTAAAGAACCATTAAAA
>NZ_JSWH01000241.1:0-4359 GCF_000803325.1 Chrysanthemum yellows phytoplasma | reverse complement strand
GATCGGAGTGAATAATACAAGGTTCTTTTAATGAAGGTAATTTTTTGATGGTGTTTAAAACTAAATCTTTATTTTGTTGGTTTGAAACATGTGAAGTGATGATTTGGTTATTAAAAGAGTCAATAATACAAGAAAAATAGAGAAAACCTTGATTAGTTTTAAAATAAGTAATATCAGTAAAGAGTTTTTGGAGGGGTTTGGTAGCCATAAAATCTTGATTGATTAAATTAGGAATTATTTGGAGATTATTTTTTAAATTACGATAAGTAAAAATTTTTTTGATTCTTAAACGACAACTAATGTCGTTTTTTTCATGATAGTGTAAACTTTTTTCTTGGTAATGAATTCGTTAAAAGTTTTTTGGTATAAATCATTGATTTTCCGATGACCGTAAAAATATTGATAATGGAGACATAAATCAAATAAATAAACTAAACCCCCATCAATTATGGTTAAAACAAGTTAATCATGAAATTTTTTTAAAAAAAATGAAAGTTAAGTTAAGCAAAACCGAATTCAAAATTATCCATTTAAGTTTTGGCGTTCCTTTAGGGAATATCAATGAAGATTATCAAAAATGTTATACCAACACCGAAATATCTGAAAAACTTAATTTATCTTTAAAACAAGTAGAAAATATTAAAAACATCGCTATCAAAAAATTAAAAAAATAAAAAAACGTTAAAACCTATCGTTCGTCCGTAATGACGTTAAACTATTAATTCAAAAAAATATTTCGTTTAAGTGATAAAAAAATAAAAATCAGATTACTTTAAAGTAATCTTTTTTTTATATCCAAATCAAGCATAAAACTTTTGAAACAATAGTAATAAAAGATTCCAAAACCAATAAATCAAATAGTCGTACAATACATTTTTTTCAAAAGTTTTATTAATGAAGAAATCAAATATATATCAAAAAAAGGAAAAATAAAATATGTTAAATAAAGTTCAATTAATCGGCCGTCTCAGCCATGATTTAGAAAAACAATATATAAATTCAAACAACGAACAAATCCCTAAAATCGATTTTCAATTAGCAGTTAACCTTAAAGAGATAACCCAATTCATCACTTGTGTTGTTTTTCGAAAACAAGCTGACAACATGAAAAAATATTTACATAAAGGTTCAAAAATTTATCTTGAATGGATTTTATCCATCCAAAAATACACGAATAATGAAGGTCAAACCAAAATCAATACTAAAGTTATTCTTCAAAACGTGATCTTTTTAGATAATAAACCTCAAGAAAATTTACCTTTTTAAAAAAATAGATTTAATAACAATCAAATAAACTATAATCATCTAACCCCTTTTGAAAAAAGGGTTTTTTTATTTGAAAAAAACACAACAAATTGGTAAGAACACCAAAAGAAATAAAAAAATAAAGGAGAAAAAATATGAATAAAAAAGAATTAATTAAAAAAATCGCTTTAGCCAACAAAACTTCCGTAACTAAAACCGAAGAGTTTTTTAACTCATTTGAGAATACTTTAATTGAAGCAATCACTACTAATGAAGAAGTAGTTTTATCACCTCAAATTGGTAAATTCAAACTAAAATCAAGAAAAGCCTACATCGGTAGAAACCCTAAAACAAAGAAAAAACTAAAAATTCCTGCCAAAACGGTAGTAACTTTCAAATTATCTAAAGCCATTAAAGATAAAGTGAAAGATTTAATTTTAAAATAACTAAATTATTTTATTTCAAAAACTTAAGAAAGGAGGTTATCTATGACATTAAATAAAAAAATTTATCTGAGTTTGATCGGATTATTAAGTTTAGGTTTTTTGGTTTTATTAATCTTTGGTATCACTCGTTCTCGCTCAAAAACTAAAACTCCATCGTTAACTCAAAAACCTCCATCAACACAACAACAAGAGATCGACAACCAAATCAAATTAGAACAAGCCAAAATCCAAGAACTCCAACAACAAGATCAAACCTTAAAAACCCAAATTGATGAAAATGTTAAAACTTTAACCGACATTATTACTAAAATTAAAACTCTCCAAACTGAATTAACTAATAATACTCAATTACCTCCAAACATGAAAACCCAAAAACAACAACAATTAACAGAACTGAAAACTCAACAACAAACCCAACAAACTATAGTCAATAATTTAATAGAACAAAGAAAAGCTTTAAACCAAAATCAAAAAGAAAAACAAGAAGAATTAGAAAAATTAGCGCAAGAAAAAGCGCAACTGCAAACCCAAGAAAACCTCCAACAACAAATTTTTCAATTAAACCAAGCTCTTAATTATGTCGAAGCTAATCAAAAAAGAATTGAAGAATTAAAAACTCAAAAAGAATATCAAAAAAATCAAACTGAGTTAAAAAATTTCAAGGATTTTCAACTGTTCTTAACTGATCAAAAATTATCTTTTGAAAAACAAAAGAAAAATTTAACTACCCAATTAAATCATTTAAAAGAAAATAAACCGCTTCCTTATACTAAAAAACAAGTGACATTCAAAGAAGTTTACGGCATGGAAAGTGAAAAAGAAGAATTAGAAGACTTATTAACTTATTTTCGCACGAACCAATCTTTAATTAACTTCGATCAAGTCCGCCCCAAAGGTTATTTACTTTATGGACCCCCAGGAACAGGAAAAACCTTTTTAATCAAAGCTCTTTGTGGGGAAGCTAATGTTCACTTTATTAATTTAATTCCTTCAAAATTCCGACAAAAATACATCGGAGAAGGGGAAAAAGAAGTGGAGAAAGTTTGGCAAGAAGCCGAAAATCATGATAAAACCATTATCTTTATTGATGAAATTGAAGGTTTAGAAAATCGTAATGATTCCAACATTTCTTCAGGAGGAGTCAATGTGATTAATACTTTATTAGATAAATTAGATGGGTTTAATAGTAGTAATAAAAAAATTGTCTTAATGGGATCTACTAATAACCTTCATAAAATTGATACCGCTTTACGCAGTCGTTTTAGTAAAGAAATCTATATCGGTCATTTAAAAGATTCCGAAATTGAAGGTTATTTAAAAAATATTATTGTTCCTTATCAAATTAGTTATCATACTTTTTTAGCTTTAAAAGATATTACCCAATTATGTCAAGGTAAAAATCTTTCTAACCGCGATTTAACCACAATCATCGAAGAAGCTTACAAAAAAACCGCTAAATGGGCTCAACAAAACCCTCAAACTCACGAAGTCATGTTACCTTCGGATCTCGAAGAAGTCTTAAATTTGAAATTAAAAACAAAACCTGATCATCAACAAGTAAAACAACGTCGAGTAGCTTGTGAAAACCAATACGCTCAATGGCGTGAAGGAATCCTTCAATATTTATATAAACCCAAAGATGAAACTAAAATTGAATGTCACTATACCTTTGATGGTTTAAACGGCATTAACTATTACAATCGTCGCTATACTCAAATCCAATCGGAATTAACTAACATTAATCAGCAATTAACTAAAATCCGCCAAGAAAATAAAATTCCACAATTAGAACAAGAATTAGTAACCTTAAATCAAACGCCTGACAAATACGAACAAACCATTAAAGATAAAAACCAAGAAATCATCGACATTAAAAACGATCTTAAAACTCTTCCAACTCAAGAAGAAAGTTTAAGAAAAGAATTAAAGCTGGTCGAAAATCGTCGTGAACTTCAAAAAGAACCATCTAACCTCGCCAACTACATCAGAGAAGGTTATCCTTTCGACCGTTGGAATAACAGAGGATTTAATTATGAGAAAACCTCCGTGAACGGATTTGAATTTTCTAGTTTCGACATAAAAAATGAAAGTCAATTATTTGTATATGTAGACTTAGAAAAACAATTCAACGAAGACTCAGGCGGTAACTGTTTAATCCTTAAATACAAAGGCCCAAAAGACTTGATAGAAAAAGACAAAGACTACTACCTTGGAAGAGCACACATTTCCAACTCCAATTTCAAATTAACCAATTTCCATCTCCACTTCAACCCTGTCCGTAAAACTTTATCTCTTTATGAAGGTAAACACAATAACGATAAAGCCAAAGAAGCCGAAAATAATAAAAGAACCAACGATGACTGGTGATAAAAAAGAATAAAAATAAAAGGAGATTTAATTTATGTTTAAATTACAAAATCAATTTAAAATAATAAATATTTGTTTATTTATTTTCTTGGGATTATTTTTAATTACTAATAATTCAGTAATGGCGATGAATAATTTAAATGATGAAAATTCAATAAACAATGAAATTAATAAACTTTATTGGGAAAGAAAAAATTTAGCTACTAAAATTTCATATTTTCACATTCATCATCTAGATGATGATATAAATTTACAAAAAGAATTACATAATTTAGATCAAATAATTAAAAATCTTTATCAA
>NZ_JSWH01000240.1:0-542 GCF_000803325.1 Chrysanthemum yellows phytoplasma | reverse complement strand
CTGAGTATTCATTATTTAATATTATACAACAATTATTTTAATTTTGCAAATATTAAAAAAATAAAGATGAAAGGAAATATTAATTTTAAGTATATATAATAAATAAATTACACAAACAAAAGATAAAACAAACATCCTTAAAGACTAGCCTAAAAACTAGTCTTTTTTTTATTACCTTAAATTAACTTTATCCATATAAAATAACACTCAAACCCATCAAAACACCCTTAAAACCACAAAAATGAGCATATTTTACCGTTTTTTTTGAGTTATAATATACTTTAATGGCAGTACTTTAATATACAAACTAGCTATTATATACAAAAAATGTAATAAGGAGCCTTTCAAAATGAAATATTAAACAAAAAAGATTAAAATATTATTCCAAATACAATTTAGCAACATAATCAATAATATTTTCAATCAAACTTAATTTTAGTACTATTCAAACTTTATTAATTAAATATCTAAAATCATTTCAAATCAAAAACATTATGGGAGTTTAACTTATATGAATACTAAAAATAATAAAAAATATTTAA
>NZ_JSWH01000239.1:0-1936 GCF_000803325.1 Chrysanthemum yellows phytoplasma | reverse complement strand
TAAACCTATTTTTTCCTAATAAAAAACTTCAAACTTTAGAAATAAAAAATGCTAAACAAGAACAACAAGAACAATTATTACTTCAAAAACTAGAACAAATAAAGACTTCGCAAGAAGAAATATTATCCCAAATAGAACAACAAAAACATAAAGTAGCTATTTGGCAATCTAAAAAAGAAAGAAAAAGATTGTTAAAATCTCAAAAAACACACACACCAATCGGAAAGGAAAATCAAAATGACTGATTCAAATTTCACCATTGGTTTTGTATCTGGGGCATTATTTGTTACTGGTTTATGCTTTGTATTTAAATATCTCTTTTTCAGTTTCCTTCAACTATTCAATCCCAACGATACTTACCCAATTAAAAGAAAAACAAAAGAAAATGAAACGCCAAAATCAAATAATCAAAAAAATATAAAAGATTTTAAAAAAGATATCGATAAAAAAATTCCAATCAAACAAGAATATAAGGAAAATACCCCATTAGAAACCTTAATAAATCAAGAAAATAATTAAAAAAAGAAAGGAAAACAAACTCAAATGAAAATTAAAATAAACCCAAAAAAAATTATTAATAAAAAAAATATCCTAACTAAAAGATATTTTTTCAATCTCTTTTTACTTTTAACAATGATAATTGCAACTACAGGAGGTATTGGTTATTATTTTTTTAATCATTCCAAACAACCTGTTTATGAAATTATTGTCAACAAAAACACTATATTTCAAACCAATAATGATGATTGTTTTGATGATTATAATGACAAAATTAAACAATTAAATGAAGAAATAACTATTAAAAATGAAGAATTAAAAGAGCCTAGTTTGTCTCCTCAAGAAAAACAAGTAATAGAACAAATCGTCAAATTAAAAACCCAACAAAAAAAAGAATTACAAATTGATTTATTCTTAAAAAAATTCTTAAAAAAATCTGAAGAAGAAATTTTAGAAATTGATAATAAAATCAAAACAACAAATCAATTAGAAGAAAAACATTCGCTTACAGAAACAAAATTACTTAAAGAAAAAGAAATTATTAAATATCAAAAATTATTAAAAGATAAAGAATTAAATATTGTTAATATTACACAATTAGACCAAAAATTAGTGCAACCTGATTTAAATAGTGCAACTAAAACTGCTTTAGAAAACCAAAAAACACAAAATCAAAACAATATAAAAAACATTAATGAACAAATAACTAAAAAAGTTAATCTCATTAATTTAAAAACAAAAAAGAATGTCATCGAACAAGAATTACAAGACCCTCAAATTTCTTCTGAATTAAAACAATATTTAATTAAATATAAAGAAAATACCGAAAAACAAATAACTAATTTAGAAACCCAATAAAACAAATGATTACATTAACACTTATTGAAAAAATCTTTATTTGTTTTCTTTGTGTTTTTATCGGATTTGGATTTGCAAATATTATTTATCAACCTCCAAAATATGACTTTATCCAACCTGTTAATTCAACAGACAAAAACAATGTTTTTTTGTCTGTTGAACAATCATCAAATAAAAATACGGAATTAAAAAAATTTAATTCTGCTTTTAAACTCTCATCTAAAGAAATAGATAATTATTTTTATGATAAAATCATCCCCATAAAAGAAAAAGAAATAGATAATATGAAATGTTATAATGTTCATTTAGGCGAAAACAGCAATATCAAAGACGCCTTAGGATGGCTTCATTATCATTTTCCTAATAAAAATTTTAAAAGTAATTTTAGTTATGCTCTTTACAATAATAATTCTTTAAATAATGAAAATGATTTTCAATACCGCATTAAAGAACCTCCTCCTAAAGATTTTTTATTAGCTTATTTTGATGGCGGAACTAGAGATGGAAAAAATAATCTTTATAATTTAGATACTTTAACTCAAATGGGTAACGGCGCTTCTGATTTGTATTTTTTTTGGAG
>NZ_JSWH01000238.1:0-1042 GCF_000803325.1 Chrysanthemum yellows phytoplasma | reverse complement strand
CTTGGAAATATTTCAAAAATTAACAATTATAGTTTTTTTATTTATTATTTTTGTGATAACCCTTTTGTGTTTTTATTTTTACCAAACCCAAAAAACAAAAATAGAACTATTAAAATCGATTTAAAAACAACAATAATTACTTATTATAAAGTAACTTCATTTGCGTTGGTAATCGGAATAATTGCTTTTTTTTATAAAAAATTCAATACAACCAACCAAATTGATTCACACACAATACCAACAAACAAAATAGAAAAACATTATGAATGGTTTCAAACAGAAAGTAAAATTGGAATAGATGAAAGGGGAGAATATAAATTATATACCATCATATAGAAATGATTATAATTAAGAAAATAAAGAAAAAATAAAAACTAACAAAATAAAAGCAAGTGAAATAATGTTTTGAAGAAGTTAAATAAGATGATACTTAAGTTAAAATCGAAGGAACACCAATGATTAAAAGAAGCTAAACTTTCCATGGAATAAACGGCCTAGGAAACGGACACCACTCCGAACAAAGAAACCATTGACCTCGCCCATTCATCAAAAAACCATTCAAATTATGGCACTTTATTAAGTCTCACTTACGCACCAAGGATCAAAATTAATTATTTTCACACAAAAGACAAAAATGAAGAATAACAATTTAATAATATTATGATTCTAAACACATCAAATCACTATATATACATCAACTATAAAGGCCCAAACACCTACTCGAAGAAGACATTAAGGCTTTTTCTTGGATTAAGTAAGTTACACCCCCAACTAAAGAAGTCCTTAAGGCGGTTTGAAAAACAAAATCTACTACATTCATTTCAACCCCAGAAGAAAATAAGAGAGGAGGGGATAAATTGATTAAATTAAAAAAACAATTATATTTATTATCAATATTTTTATTTAGTTTTTTCTATTATTTTTAAATTCGATTTGTTGTTGGTTTTAGTAACAAAGAACAAAAACATACTTGATTCTAGCATAAGCAAATGGAAATCTAATTTATATAAAATCCATATTTTAAATTCTAAAGGTAAAATAA
>NZ_JSWH01000237.1:0-2046 GCF_000803325.1 Chrysanthemum yellows phytoplasma | reverse complement strand
AATATTTCTTTAGTTTGAAAAGATATGAAATTATCTATTAATTTTTAGCCTTAAAGAACAATTTTAAAGACAAAAGTTGTCTAAAAAAATGCAACAGCGCAGTTTGACCGCAAAGTAACTGTTGGCTTGCCTGATTTAGAAGCAAGAGAAGCTATCTTAAAAATACATACCAAAAAGAAAAAAATAGCTACTGATGTTGATTTATTACAAATAGCTAAAAGAACTCCCGGTATGTCAGGCGCAGAACTTGCAGCTATTGTAAATGAAGCTACCATCTTAGCTACTAAAAATAAACAATTAGAAATTAATATGAAAGATTTAGAAGAATCCATTGACAAAGTGAGTATAGGTCCTGCCAAAAAATCACGCAAAACTGAAGAAAAAGAAAAAATCATGACAGCTTATCACGAAGCAGGGCATGCCGTTATTGTAATGAAACACCCTATTCAGAATCCAAAGTAAGAACCATTATAATTACTCCAAGAGGAGGAGCTCTAGGTTATGTGTGGCACACTTCTGATAAAGAATATTTTAGTCAAACCGAAGATAAATTAAAATATGCTATAGTTTGCTCTCTAGGGGGAGCAGCAGCCGAAGAACTTTTTTGTAAATCTAGAACAAATGGAGTTTATTCAGATCTAAAATCAGTTACTCGTATTGCTTTTGGGATGGTTGCTTATTCTGGAATGAGTCCTTTAGGATATATTAATTTTGAACATTGTTCAGAACAAACTCGTTATCAAGTAGACCAAGAAGTTAAAAAAATAGTTGATGAATGTTATAAAACATCCAAAGAACTTTTAATAACTAATAAAACATTAGTTGAAAAAATAACCAAAGCTTTATTAGAAAAAGACACCCTCAACCAAAAAGAAGTTTATGCTTTAGATGAAAAAAATCAAACTCCAACAAAATCCAAAGCAAAAAGTAAACCAAAAAGAACAACAACCAAATAAAAAATAAAAGAGTCCTTTTGGGACTCTTTTTTTTATATATTATATAAAAAAAAGGGGGGTATTATCAAAAATCAAAAAAACAAATTAGGATTTGCTGTAAGATCATATTTTTTAGAAGCTTTAGTAATTTGGTTCTGATAATACGCTGCAATACCTATCATAGCAGCTTGATCAGTACAATATTGCAAACTAGGAAAAATAACTTCCAAGTTAGCAAAAGATGTCATAAACTTTTGTCTTAAACCAGAATTAGAAGCAACTCCACCAGTAACAATTAATTGTTTAGCACGATATTTGGTTAAAGCTCTTTTAGTTTTTTCATATAAAACATCAATAACACTAGCTTGAAAAGAAGCGCACAAATCAGGAATGTTGATATATTTTAGGTTTTGTTTCATCACTAAATTTACCAAAGTGCTTTTGAGTCCTGAAAAACTAAAATTCAGATTATCATTTTTTAAATAAGGGCGCACCAAATGATAAGTGTCTTTTCCTTGTTGGGCTAATTGATCAATCAAAGGTCCTCCAGGATAAGGCAGATTGAGGTTTTTAGCAATTTTATCATAAACTTCTCCTACCGCATCATCAAGAGTAGTGCCAAGAGGTTTGATTTGGAGGTGGTCCGTAAGATAAAAAAGATCGGTGTGTCCTCCAGAAACTAAAAGTACTAAGGCAGGAAAATTAATTTCATGTTCAATTTGAGCAGAATAGATATGCCCTAATAAATGATTTACTCCCAAAAGAGGCTTTTGATAAGTGTAGGCAAAAACATTAGCGGCGTTAATGCCAACTAGCAACGAACCTACCAAACCAGGTCCTTGGGTAACTGCTACTAAATCAATTTCTTGGGGGGTAAGGTTCGCTTCTTTAAGGGCTTGTTGTAATACCAAAGTCATAAATTGAATATGTTTTCTAGAAGCTATTTCAGGGACTACTCCACCAAAAATTTGATGATCTTTAATTTGGGAAAAAACTACATTAGAAAGCACTTTTTTACCATTTTGAGTAACTGCACAACTCGTTTCATCACAACTAGTTTCGATTGATAAAATATTCATATAATTTCCTTTTTATAATTTTATTTTTACAT
>NZ_JSWH01000236.1:0-2863 GCF_000803325.1 Chrysanthemum yellows phytoplasma | reverse complement strand
TAAAAAGAAAAGAGGCAAGTAAATGTTTAGAATCAAATTTATTATTTTTAAACCAGAATTAGATAAACAAGGAAGAAAGCAAATAGATTTTTGGAAAACTCAAATTAGAAATATTTTTAATTTCCTTTTCTTTTTGGTAATTTTGTTATCTTCGGGGTTTATTTCATTTCATATAGATAGTATTTTAAAACAAAATACCACATTACACCCTTTAATGAAAAATTTTCTTATTATGGTGAAATTATTTTTTTGGATATGTGCACTTTTATCCCTTCCATTTGTTTTTTGCTCGTTTTTTTTGATGGGTGTAGATAGTATGAAAGGAAGAACATTTAGCCAATTCATTTTAAGTAAAATATATTCAAAACCACAAATTGCTCCTAATGGTAAAAATAATCAATCCAAAAATAATACAAATACCCCCAAAAAATAACAAAAATAAATATAAATGTCAACAATAAATAAAACAAAAACTCCTTATATATTATAAGGAGTTTTTTCAATATTCTTTTATATCTTTGAAACAAATAATTATTTAGTAGCAAGAATAGCAAGAAAGGCTTTTTGAGGTAATTGCACTTTTCCTAATGTTTTCATTTTCTTTTTACCTTTTTTTTGTTTCTCTAATAATTTCTTTTTACGAGTAACATCGCCTCCATAAAGTTTAGCTGTTACATCTTTACGCATAGCTTTGATAGTTTGTCTGGCAATAATTTTTTTACCCAAAGCTGCTTGAATAGGAATTTCAAACATTTGTTTAGGAATAAACTCTTTTAAAGTCTCACAAATAGCCTTTCCTCTTTCATAGGCAAAATCATGATGAACAATTAAAGATAGAGCATCAACAATTTCTCCATTTAATAAAATATCCATTTTTTGTAATTTAGAAACACGATATTTATCTATTTCATAATCAAAAGAAGCATAGCCTTTGGTTAATGATTTTAACTTATCAAAATAACTATAAATAATTTCTGAAAAAGGCAGCAAATAATTAATCATTACTCTTTGGCTATCAATATATTCAATATTTTGAAGTGCTCCTCTTTTGTTTTGGGAAAGCTCCATTACTTTACCAATATAGATTTCAGGACACATAATAGTAGCTTTAATGAAGGGTTCTTCAATGCGGTCAATCATTTGAGTGGATGGAAGTTTGGAAGGATTATCAACTAAAAGTTTTTCTCCTTTGATAGAATAAACATGATAAATAACAGAAGGAGCAGTAGCAATTACTTCTACTCCAAATTCGCGACTAATTCTTTCTTGAATAATTTCCATATGCAAAAGTCCCAAAAACCCAGTTCTAAAACCAAGTCCCAAAGCATTAGAACTTTCAGGTTCAAAAATTAAGGAAGAATCGTTGAGTTTTAGTTTTTCCAAAGCTTCTTTAAGGATGTCATATTTATTGGTTTCGACAGGATAAAGTCCACAAAAAACTACTGAATTCATTTGTTTGTATCCCGGTAAAGGTAGCAAAGCTTGATTGGTTTGCGAAGTAATGGTGTCTCCAACTCTTACATGATTAATACTTTTAATAGCAGCAGTAAGATAACCTACATCACCTGGTGCCAAAAAATCTTTTACAATTTGTTTGGGATTATAAACTCCTACTTCAACTACTTCATAAACACTATTACTTGCCATAAAACGAATTTGATCGCCTTTTTTAACTGTGCCATTGACGATTCTAATGGAAGGCACAACTCCTTTATAAGAATCAAAATAAGAATCAAAAATTAAGGCTTGCAAGGGCTTTTGAATGTCTCCTTGAGGAGGTGATATTCTAGTTACTATTTGTTCCAAAATATCAATGACTCCAAGCCCTGTTTTTCCACTTGCAATTAAGGCTTGTTCAGGGTCAAGTCCCAAAGTTTCTTTAATTTCTTCTTTAACTTTAGGAACATCTGCGCTTGGCAAATCCACTTTATTCAAAACAGGAATAAGGGTTAAATTGTTATCAACAGCTAAATAAACGTTGGCAAGAGTTTGGGCTTGAATGCCTTGGGCAGCATCAATAATTAAAATAGCACCTTCGCAAGCTGCCAAAGAACGCGATACTTCATAACTAAAATCAACGTGTCCGGGTGTGTCAATCAAATGCATAATATAATTTTTGCCATCTTTGGACTTGTAGTTAATTTCTACAGCATTTAATTTAATAGTAATTCCGCGCTCGCGTTCTAAGTCCATGGAATCCAAAATTTGTTCTTTCATTATTCTTTTGTCAATTGTGCCTGTAAATTCTAAAATACGGTCGGCCAAAGTTGATTTACCGTGGTCAATGTGGGCGATAATGGAAAAATTACGTATGCGTTTTTGCCTTTCTTTTAATTGTTCTATGTTCATTTTTTGTTTATTTCCTTTATATTTTGGTTGGTTGGTTTTAGTTTGTTTTTGTGGGTTTTAATGTGGTTTGTGCTTGGTAGAATTAATTTTTATGATTTTTATTGGTTTTTAATTGTGAAATGATATTTTATAGTTATTATTTTTTTGGTTATTGGGTTTGGTAGTTTGTTAAGGTTGTTTTATTCTTTTTTAAGTTTTTTAAAATAACTATTATAAATCATTGTAAAGTTAAATTATTTAATATCTAATTCAAAAGTTATTATAACAAAAAAATAGTTTCTAGGTGCAAAATTAGTGTTTTTTTGTAATTTTAAAGTTATTAAAGTTATAAATTATGTTAAAATCCAATTAAATCACATTTTTATTTTGACAAAAAAATTATAAAATAAGAATAAATAAGTAGTATAGCAAGCAAAATTATAATAAATAATTAGCAAAAAAGACCAACTTAAAGTCGATCTGAATTTGTTTTTAATTTGAAAATATGGCAAGTTTTAAATATTTTGAAAAGTAT
>NZ_JSWH01000235.1:0-2825 GCF_000803325.1 Chrysanthemum yellows phytoplasma | reverse complement strand
ATTTATAATGTTGTAATTATTATTTATAATATTTTAATTAGTCAATTTTGGAATTTGAAATAAATTTTGTTAATTGGGGTTATAATAAAATTCTTTTTATTGTTTGTTTTGGTTTTTTTAATTTATCCTTAAATATTTTATGATAACAAAATCCCCAAACCCTAAAAAACTCAATCAAAAAGCAAGTATTTTAGTTATAATAATTGGGTATAAGTTTTTTATTTTGATACCTTAATTACTTTCAAAAAGGAGAGTTTATAAATGTTTAAATGGTTGAAAAGTAAATTTTTTAAAAATAAAAATAATGATAAATATCAACTAGGTCTTAAAAAAACCAAAGCTAGTTTTCTAGATTTTCAAACTCTTTTGAAACAATCTAACAATATCGAAAAAACCCTATTACAAGCATTAGAAAGTTTTTTAATTCAAGCTGATTTTGGTACTAAAACCACTCTTTTTTTGATGCAAGCTATCAAAGATGAAATTAATCAATTTCAAATTAAAAATCCTCAAAAGCTTCCTTCTGTTGTTGTTTCTAAAATGCTTGATTTGTATCAAAATATGAAAGGTATGAAAGGCATATTAGAAAGTCCGCAAGAACAAGACAAAGAACAAGAAAAAGAACAAAAAAAACAAAATCAAGATTCCAATCCAACAAATCCCAAAGACACTTTTCAATCTCAAAATAACTTGCCTCAAATGTATTTGTTTACAGGAGTTAACGGAGTAGGAAAAACAACTACTATTGGAAAAATGGCTGAAGCATTGAAACAAGAAGGCAAAAAAGTATTATTGATTGCTGCTGATACTTTTCGTGCAGGTGCAGTAGAACAACTCCAAATTTGGGCAAAAAGAGTAGGTGTGGAAGTTTTTTGCAAGCCTTTGCCAGCTCATCCTACAAGTGTTATTTTTGAAGGCATCGAACTTGCTAAAAGTCAAAATTATGATATTATTTTGTGTGATACTGCTGGAAGATTACAAAACAAAACTAATTTAATGCAAGAATTAGCCAAAATTAATCGTGTTATTTGCAAACATTTGCCCGCCTCCAATTTACAAACTTTTTTAGTTTTGGATGCTACTACAGGGCAAAATGCTATTAATCAAGTTGATTTGTTCAATCAAGCAACTCCACTTTCAGGAGCCATTTTAACCAAGCTTGACGGCACTTCCAAAGGAGGGATTGTTTTTGCAATTAAATATTTATACAATTTGCCCACTAAATATATTGGTGTAGGCGAAAAATCCCAAGATTTAATTACTTTTGATGTTAAAAATTATCTTTTTAATTTATTTGAAGGTTTTTTTACTTCTTAAGATATTTTATAATTGCTAATTATAAAGAAAAAATAACAAATAACAAATAACGAAAAACAAACACAAAAAAACATAAAAATTATTATATCAAAAATAACGAATTCAAAAATATTTAAAAAACATTGCCCCAACAAAAAATTAAACCCCACAAAAACAAATTTCACAACATCAAAAAGGAGATAAAAATATGAGTATATTAGGTGAAGGCTTACAAAAAGTTATTAACAAAATTAGAGGAAAAAAAATCTTAGAACAACAAGACATTCAAAACATTATGCAAGATATTAAAGTTTCTTTGGTAGAAGCTGATGTTCATTTACAAGTTATTGATAAGTTTAATGAAATTATTGAAAAAAAGACTTTGAAACAAGAAGTTTTAAAAGGACTGAACCCCAAAGAACATATTATTAAAATCGTAAACGAAACCCTAATTCAAATTTTGGGTTCTACTCGTGCAGATCTTACTTTTAAGCCTAATTGTAATTTGGATACTTTAATGTTAATTGGGTTGCAAGGAAGCGGTAAAACGACTACTGTAGGAAAATTAGCTCTTTGGTTGCGTAAAAAAAATAGTAAAAAAGTTTTGCTTGTAGCTTGTGATATTTATCGTCCAGGAGCAGTAGAACAATTAAAAGTTATTGGTAAACAAATCAATATTGATGTTTTTTCTAAACCTGATACTGCTGTTTTAGATATTTTAGATGCAGGATTAAAACATGCTTTGCAAGAAGGATATGATGCAGTAATTATTGATACTGCGGGGCGCCTTGATATTGATGAGACAATGATGCAAGAATTGCAACAAATTAAAGCCAAAGCCAATCCTTCAGAAATTTTGTTAGTTGTGGATTGTCTTTCAGGACAACAATCTGCTAATACTGCTCAGTCGTTTCATAATCAAGTAGGAGCAACTGGAGTTATTTTGACCAAAATGGATGCAGATACTAAAGGAGGAGCTGCTTTATCAGTAAGAGCAATTACAGATCTGCCTTTAAAATTTGTTTCTTCTTCAGAGACAATTGACAGTTTAGAGCCCTTTAATCCTGATAGAATGGCATCTCGTCTTTTAGGAATGGGAGATATTTTAACTTTAATTGAGACAGTTACCGATAAAATTGATCCTCATCAAAGTAAACAAATGATGGAAAAATTATTTGATGATAGTTATAATTATTATGATTTTCAAAAACAATTAAAAACATTAAAAAAAATGGGTTCTTTCAGCAAATTGTTAAGTTTTATTCCTGGATTAGGTGGTAAGATGAAACAACTTTCTGCCAGTTTAGGTGATGATGGATTTAATAAATTTGAAGTTTTAATTCAAAGTATGACTAAACAAGAAAAGAAAAATCCTCAATTAATTGCTTTGAGCAGTAGACGTAGACAAAGAATTGCCAAAGGTTCTGGTAATCAATTAAGTGATGTTAACAAGCTAATTACCCTTTTAGAACAACAAAAAAAATTAGCTAAGCAAATGCAACATTTTGATGATCAAGATCTTGATAAAT
>NZ_JSWH01000234.1:0-781 GCF_000803325.1 Chrysanthemum yellows phytoplasma | reverse complement strand
TTTTTAAGTGTATAAGATAAAAAAATAAATAAAATTAAATAAAATCAAGGAGAAACATAAATGTTATTAAAAAAATCATTATCACAATTTTTACTTACTGTTGGTTTTGTATTTTTAAGTGTGTTTGGGTCTTGTGTTGTTTTAGAAGCATCAAAAAAATATCAAGAACCAGATACGGCATCATTTTCTAAAACTTATAATGATAATTCAACGAAATTTTACAAGGAGAATTCATATTCAGCTTCTTTGGTTAATGAAGAAGCTAAAAAAAGCTTATGATGCCAAATTAGAAAAACATAACGAAGATCAAAAAGCCCTCAAAGAAAAACAAGAAGTAACTAAAAAATACGTTTTCCTTTTTGTAGAGTTTTTCTTTGTATTGGCGTTAGTAGGATTTAATGGTTATTTCTGTTATTCTAAAGCTAAATCATTTAAATAATTATAAGTAAAAAATATGTCTGATATTAAACAAAACATATCTTCTTTATTAAAAACATCAATTTTTTATTATTAAGTGTATTTGGAATGATTGTTACTTTTTTGATATATACGTTTTTTGAAAATCTAAATACTCAAAAAGTTTTACAACAATATCTAGATTCATTACAATCTAATACAAATATACTATCAAATTATAATTTATTATTACAACTTACTAAAAAACAAATGTATACAAGTTATTTAAGAGTTTTTATATTAGTTATTATTTGGGTTTTAATTATAATATTTAATGGTTATATGTGTTTTGCCAAAATTAACCCTTTTAAACAGTTTTTTAAAT
>NZ_JSWH01000233.1:0-1132 GCF_000803325.1 Chrysanthemum yellows phytoplasma | reverse complement strand
AAAATTAATAGATAATTTCATATCTTTTCAAATTAACAAATAATTTCATTAAACTTAAAAAGTGTCTAATGTTTTTTAATAATTTGCTAGTTTCAAAAGATATTTTTTTAATATTTATCCTTACACTATATAGTTAGGGCAAAATAACAAAAAACTCACCATGAAAACGACATAGATTAAATTTTTTTACACAATAATTCGGAATTTATTGTTTTTGGTAGAAAAAAATGTATGAAAAAACAACCTTTTTCCAAAGGTTATAAATTTATATATTATTAACAAATATTATCTATTTTGCAAATACTGTAAGGGTGATAAATTATTTAATTTAGTTAATAACCATTTATTATTCCAAAAAGAAGGAAATTGATTGATAATTTTTTTGATTTTAGTTGAGGTTTTTTGAAATAAAAAAGGATGTTGGTTGAATAAAATACTTTTCATCTGGCCAAAAAGATTTTCAATGACAGCGTTATCACGTGGGTTTGCTTTGTGAGAAATACTAATTAAAAACCCTTTTTTAGTTAATTTTTTTTGTACTTTTAGAGATTGATAAACTTTACCTTGGTCAGAATGAATAATACAAGGGTTTTTTAAAGTAGGAATTTTTTTGATTGTATTTAAAATTAATTCTTTATTTTGTCGGTTTGAAGTGTGGAAGGCAATAATTTGATTATTAAAAGAATCAATAATACACGAAAAATAAATAAATCCTTGGGGAGTGGGAAAATAAGTAACGTCGGTAAATAGTTTTTGCATGGGTTGGGAGGTAGTAAAGTTTTGATTAATTAAATTTGGGATTACTTTGAGGTTAGATTTTAAATTTTTATAATAATATTTATTTTTTTTAGGCCTTAACTTACAACAAATATTATTTTCTTTCATGATAAGATAAACTTTTTTCTTAGTAATAAATTCATTAAAAATTTCTTGGTATAAATCAGTAATTTTAAGATGACCGTAAAAATATTCATGTTGTAAACATAAAGTTTGAATACGTTGTTGTTGCAAAAAATATTTTGTTTCTTTTAATTTTAACTTTTTTTCAATTTTTAGCCAATAATAATAAGTACTTCGATTAATACGAATTGTTTTTAAAATGGTAGTTAAATTTAGGTCTTTAACAAATTGT